>JAYVMZ010000374.1:0-6887 GCA_043758735.1 Betaproteobacteria bacterium | reverse complement strand
GTTCTTTTCTTTACCCTTCTTGTCCTTCTCGATGATAGGTGCTATCTCGGCCTTCCAGCCATCGGCGGCGATGAGGTAGACATCGTCCTGCATAGTCGCTGCCCAATAGTCCATGAGGTGCTGGTAAACATCATAAGCGTCGATGAGCGGCTTGTTGATGTAATGGTCGAGCAGGCTCTCGGACATTTGCGTAATGAGATCTTTCGGGTGGAATCCGGGTTGCAGCGTTTTGAGCGCGACCGCACTCGGTTCGCGCCAGGCGTCGAAGTGTGCATTCATGCCGGCGATGAAGGTGGCGAACTCGGGGTGCTCGTAAATTGCGGGCTTGATGGCCGCCTTCTCCACGGCGAGATCGAGGTAACCGGGACGGCGTTTCTTGAACAGGGTGTGCCGGAGTTGCGGACAAACGACCCAGTAGGGCTCGAGCGCATTGATATCAGCAGCGGGCATGCCCCCCTGCAGGTGACCCGCAATGTCCTGCAAATCCTCGGGCGATTGGCTGTCGATGTAGCGCGGCAAGTTGAGATTAAATTCGTTCTTCTCGATTTCCGCGAATGGAACCATGCGCGCGTACTTCGGGACATCGAGCCGCTTGTTGAAGGTGTCCACGATCTTGTGGATGTCCATCGAGCGCAAGCGGTTCTTGGGGCCGTCCTTCATGAAGCCGCTGCTTGCATCGATCATGAAGAGGCCCTTGCGGGCCTGGGCGTCCTCCTTATCGATCACGACGATGCAGGCGGGAATGCCGGTACCGTAGAAGAGGTTCGCGGGCAGGCCGATGATCCCCTTGATGTAACCCTTGCGTACGAGGGCGCGGCGGATGTCGGCTTCGGCGTTGCCGCGGAACAGCACGCCGTGCGGCAGGATGCACGCGCCTTTGCCCGTGCTCTTGAGTGAGCGCACGATGTGCAGCAGGTAGGCATAGTCGCCCTGCTTTGCGGGCGGCGTGCCGAACGGCTGGGAGCGCTCGAAGGGATCGTGCAGCGGATCGATGCCGTTGCTCCAGCGCTTGTCGGAGAAAGGTGGATTGGCGACGACGTAGTCGTATTGCTTGAGCTGCTCGCCGTTCTTGAACTTGGGATCGGCCAGCGTATTCCCCTGCACGACAAGGGCAGTGGCGTAGTTGTGCAGGATCATGTTCATGCGGGCCAAGCCGCTGGTGGCCGCGTCCTTCTCCTGCCCTTCGAGGGTGACGGGCGTCCCGGCCTCGTCACCGACTTTCAAGAGCAGCGATCCGGAGCCGCAGGTGGGGTCGTACACAGTCGTAGCTGGACTGGTTTTCGCGCTGCGGATGCCGATGACCTGCGCGATGATGCGGCTCACCTCGGCTGGCGTATAGAACTGGCCCTTGCTCTTGCCGCTCTCGGTGGCAAAGTGCCGCATCAGGTATTCGTAAGCGTCGCCCAGGATGTCGTCGCCTTCTGCGCGATTCTTGGAGAAATCGAGCGCCGGTTCCTCGAAAATGGTGATCAGATTGGTAAGCCGGTCGACCATTTCCTTGCCGGTGCCGAGCTTCGAGGCATCATTGAAATCCGGAAAATCGGAAAGCTTGTTGGCGTTTGCGAGCGGGGCGATGATCTTCTTGTTGATCTGATCGCCGATGTCGCTCTTGCCCTTAAGCGCGACCATATCCTTGAAGCTCGCGCCCTGGGGGATGGTGATCGGCGCGTAGGGCTGGCCGGCGTACTTGTCGCTGACGTATTTGATAAAGAGGAGGACGAGGACATAGTCCTTGTACTGGCTGGCGTCCATGCCGCCGCGCAATTCATCGCAGCTCTGCCAGAGGGAGCTGTAGAGTTCAGACTTCTTGAGAGCCATTGATTGCGGGGGATTTGTCTAAAGGGCTGTCGTCCAACGCTTCTTCATTCGCCCTAGATCGCTGAGGGCTTGCATCGCGAACCTGCTTTCTCATTTCCCGTCAAACCAAGTCCCGATGTTCACGCCTTCGCCGGCTGCGCATTCGACCCGCTCTGGCCCGCTCGGGAGCCGTCATCGCACTTGCGATGAAGTTCGCCGCATCGGTTGTAAGAAATGATCAGGGTGTTGCCCGCCTTGCGGATTCTACGCACTCGGCAAAGGAGTGACTACTGCTTGAAGAGTAGTGAAAGGCCGACGGTTACAAAAGCGCGAACCCTTGTGCCGTCCCTACACTCAGAACCTCACGCCGGCAGCAACGTAGCAGGCTTCCATGAGCTTGAGGGTTTCGAGATTGTCGAGCCGGTCGGTTGGAAAGGTCCGGCCGGAGCGGATGCCCTTTCGAACTCCCTTATGGCGGTGCTGAAACAGATCTGATAATTTTTCGCCAGGTCGAAAATTACTGGCGGTTCGCCCGAACCGGCCATGGTCAGGCGGTCTCGATCGAAAATCAGTGTGCCGCGCGTACCCATGATCTCGACCCGGTCGGTCGGCAACGGGCCGTAGCCCGCGGCCGAGATATTTCCGTCGAGCACCGCGGTGAGACCCCCGGCCCCCTTGAGCAGGACCACCGCGGCGTCTTCGCCGGCCAGGTCCCGGTTGATTTTCGAGATCTGCGCCGCGACGACTTCCAGCGGTCCGAGCAGCACCCGCATGGCGTCGAGATTGTGGATCAACACTTCAAAAATCAGCAGGCGCGCAAAGTCCTTCAGATAAGGCTGGCGGTTGAGCAGGAAGGGCGCCACGCCGTTAACTTCGATCATTCCCTGGCAGCGCACGGTCATCCGGGCTTGGGTGATTTCGCCGACGCGGCCCTGTTCCAGCCATTCGCGGATCATCACGTAGTGCGGCCGGAAACGGTAATTCTCGTGCACCATGAAGCGAACGCGTTCACCTACATAGGCGATCAGTTCCTGCGCTTCGCGCACCGTCGGCGTCAAAGGCTTCTGGCAGGAAACATGCAATCCAGCGTCGGCGGCGAGCCGCGTCAGCTCCGCGTGCGTGCCGACCGGCGTGACGATATCCACCGCGTCGAGCTTTTCGCGCTCGATCATCGTGCGGAAGTCGGTGTAGACGGTCGGGACGTGGAACGCCTGCGCCTTGGCGCGAGCCCTTGCTTCGTCGATGTCGCAGATTGCGACGACTTGCGCATCCGGCGTTTCCGACCAGCCAACCAGATGGTACTGGCTGATGGCACCCGCGCCGACAAAGCCGATCCTGAGTTTGCTGCCTTTGGATATCGTTCCGGACATTTCGCGATTCTAGCGCTATAAATAAAAAGCCCCGCACGCGGCGGGGCTCACTGGGCCAGTTCGAGGCCTTACTTGGCTTTCAGGCACTCGTTGCGGGTCTTTTTATATTCTTCACCCTTCAAACCCTTGGCCTTCGCGCTGCAGTCCTTCATCTTCTGCTGCTGCGGCGTGAGTTTCTTGTCTTCCGTCGCGGCGGCCGCGGCCGGCTGGGCCTTCAGGCATTCGTTCCGGGTTTTCTTGTATTCATCGCCCTTGAGGCCTTTGGCTTTGGCGTTGCAGGCCTTCATCTTTTCCTGCTGCGGTGTCATTTCCTTGGCCGCATCCGCCGCCAAAACCGGCAAGGCGAACAGCGACAGGCTCAGCAACAAAACGATCTTTTTCATGTAAGTCCCCTGGTCATGTAGTTTGGTTGCTCCCCAAACGCGGGTAGCAACCCGCTAACGCACAGCGGTGGCCAAGGTTGACGCTTCGTGAGCAGAAGGCAACGGTGCCAGTCGGCCCTCGGGTCCGAACACAAATGCGGCCGCCGGGGAGGAGATCTGGAAATGATCGGGACGGGCGCGTACTTCGCCAAGCAAAGGTTCTGAAACCTGGATCTGGGCGATGTCCAGGGTATTGCGGATGCGCACGATCCGGCAATCCTGTGGCTTGACCCGTACCACGGTCTTGACCGCTAGCTGGATCGCCTCGCGTTCGGTGTTCATGACAATCGGAATGGCGCCGCCGTCCAGGTTCATGGAGGTGATGATGTTGGCGTAAGTGGACGGGATGTCGATTTCCTTGAACAGGCGCATGGTGATGATGTCGGCCCCGCCCATCCCCGTGGCATTGCCCTGCGTTTCATGCGTCAGTCCGAGCACGACGATTTTCTTGACCTTCGGCCCGAAATTCCATCGCACCGCACGGCGGTTCCGGCCGGTGATGTTCGGGTCGAAACCGGCACCGCTGATGTTCTTGCCCATCTCGTCGATGACGAGCACGTCAATTTCATCGAAGTAGAGTTGCGGCATCAGCTTCTTGGCCATCTCCTGCAGCACCGGTTCCCGAGTCGCGATCTGGCTGGCCGGCATGACTTCGATGACCGCGGTCTGGTCGTGCGCATTTTCGACGATTCCCACACCAAGCAGGACATTGCGTTTTGCGAGGTTGACGTCGCGCACTTTCGGCAGCAGCGTCGGGAAGGTGTCCATGCCGTGCTGGTGGTAAGTGGCGGCGCCGTTAATCTTGCCGATGCCGATCGACAGCATCTTGGTGACCCCGCTTTCGGTTGCGCCGCGGAACGCCGTGTGGGGCTTGATGCGATTGATGACGACAATCCCTTCGGCTTCGGCGGCGAAGCGGTCCATGTGCACGGGGGTGCCGTCGTCAAGGTTGCCGACGATGACCGTGTCCATGGTGGCCTTGACCGGCACGCCCATGGTCGCTTCCGAAATACCGTATCCCTCCAGTACCTTTTTCTGGCCTTCGGCCGTCGCGGCGCCATGGCTGCCCATCGACGGGAATATGAATGGCTTTGCGCCGAGTGCCTGCAACTCTCGGATTACGCATTTGGCAATGGTCGCGATATTGGCGATGCCCCGGCTGCCGCAGCCGACCGCAATGACCTGTCCGGATTTCACTTTTGCCCGCACTTCGGGACGCTGGAATTCTTTCGCGACCGTTGCCGGAATGTCCCCGAGGCGGACGCTGTCGAATTTCTGGCGCACGTTGACCATGCGCGGCAGGGGGACGTCGAGTCCGCCGGCAATATTCACTTCGATTTTGTCCTCGATCATTGTTTTTCTCCTCAGGCCGGCTGGTAGTAGGGCACCACATACGGTCCCTCAGGGATGACCGCCAGCGCGTTATCCCCGCTATGGTCGATGCACTCCTGGACGGTTCGTTCGACAGAATCGATCAGGTTGACGCCGGTAAGGGAACGCTCCGTCGCAGGCAAACCGCCGGAATACAGGTGCACAGTACCTGCCTTCATGGTTTTCAATTGCATCTGCGTCTGCCATTCGTCGACGTCGGCAAACTGCTTGCGGCTGATGTCGGCGAAAAATCCTTCGGCGCCGAGCGCGATCAGCCGCCTTTGCGCATCCGCGTATTCGTGGGAGCCCAGTCCTTCCGAACACTCGGACACGATGATCAGGTTGCCACCGGGTTCGAGGATGTCGACCGGTCCGACCATGCCCTTGACGGTCTGGTAGTAGGTCTTATCCAGCGGATAGCCGGCCGCGCTGGTGACGACGGTCTTGAAGCGGCGACCTACCGCCACCCGTGCATAGCGCTGCGTGAACTCGACCGCCTGCATGTGGCTGGCGAGGATTTCACCGTAATTGACGAAAGACAGGCGGCGGTGCTCGTCGATGACAGTGTTCACCGCCAGCACGTGCCCGAGCATGCGCACGATCTCGAGCTGCTCTTCGTGCAACGGGTTGCCTTCGAGGGTGCAATTGTCGGCCTTCGGATGCGACATGAAGCGCGCGCTGTGGAAGGTCGTTATGGTGTCGCGGTGCGCGACGCCGGGGGCGATGACCTTGCGTCCTCCGGAGTAGCCGGCCATGAAATGCGGCTCGACCAGACCGGTGGCGATCTTCAGGTCCGCCTCGACGAAGCGGCGATCCAGTTTCACCGGCGTGCCGCGCGTCGGCGTGCGGCCCAGGTCGACATGCGCGGCGTCGTCGCGCGCGAAGTGGTTTACCACGCGCACAGTCTTGAGTACCCAGGGATCGCCGACCAGTTCTGCGAGTTCGGCGCCTTCGTTCGGGCGATGCAGTCCGGTTGCGACCAGTACGGTGATGTCGTCCGGTTTCATTCCCGCTTCGAGCAGTTGCCGTACGATTTCCGGCAACAGCAGTCCGTTGGGTACCGGCCGCGTGATGTCGCAGATCAGGATGCAGGCGGTTTTCAGTCCCTGTGCTTCCTGCGCCAGGGAGCTTGCCCCGATCGGGTTGGCCAATGCATTGCGCACCGCCAGGGCCGGATCCGGCTCTAGCGGCATGGCGGGCTTGCGGATGACCGTGACGTCCCAGCCGCCGGAGAGTTCAAGCGGATAGCTGTCGCGGCCGTAGTTCAGATCAAGTCGCATCGATTTTCAAGTGAAGAAGCAGGGAAACTATAGCACCGGCAGGCGGATGGCGCCTGTCGCGTGCTCTTCCGGCAGACGGAGCAAGGCGGTAGCATCGCGTTACCATGAATTTATCCGATCCCGTAATGGCGGCCCTGATCGGGGCAACCGCGACCTTCATAACCGCGATGTTCCAGTTGCTCATCAACGCCAGGCGCCAGGCGGCCGAGCGCGCAGGCTCGCAACGCAATGATCAATCCGAGTCGGAGGCGAAAACGTCGGCGGAACGCCGGCACGGCAACGACGGAATCGCGGCGGTTATGGAATTGCCGCCTTGTACTGTCGCCCAGACCGGAGCGGATGCACCTGCGGGCTGTACCGAGAGCAATGCCGTGCGGAACAGCCAGAAGGGACGCTCGGCCCGCATCCTCGTGAAATACGCTCTTTAACCGGCGAGCAGTCTGACTAGCAGGCCGGCTGCGCCGCACGCGGCGATGGTCGGAATAATGCCGACCCGAAAACGAAACAAGGCGATCAGGGCCGCGAATCCGATAAGGGCCAGCGGCCACTCGAAACGGCCCTCCGGACCACCAGGCAGCAGGACATGCCAGGCGAAAAACATCGCAAGATTGAGGATGACGCCGACGATGGCCGCCGTGATTCCGCTC
>JAYVMZ010000373.1:0-2998 GCA_043758735.1 Betaproteobacteria bacterium | reverse complement strand
CATCACGCCGAAGCAGTTGCGCTCCCAATTCCTTCCTGAGTTTTCGCAATCCGGCATTTGATTTGCCTGATTTTGACTCAACCGCACTGCGGCGATTTCTTTTGTGCGTCGGCCCTACGGTTGACTAGAATGCAAAGGTCGCATTCACGGAAGATCTCGATGTCCGATCGCGCGAGGCACTGGATGAGCGGGTGCATGGTGGCATTGATGATCGCGTCGTCGCCGCTTCGGGCCCAGACTGCCGCGCCTCCCGGTTCCGATATGTTCGTGGATCTCGTCGTCACGCGACCGCTGGGATTGCTCGGCATCGTGTTGGGATCGGCGGCATTCGTTGTCGCGCTGCCCTTCACGATACCAAGCGGCAGCGGTGCCCGATCCGCCGAAGAATTGGTAAAGAAGCCGATCCTTTACACGTTCAAGCGTCCGCTCGGAGAGCTTCCCGACGATCAGCAGAGATGATGCGCCGCCCTGTTTGCGCGCGGCGCACCAGGGATACGACGGACGCTGCGGTTTTACTTGATCGCGGGCAAACTGCGATGCGCTGCACCATTCGAATAAAGGCTTAAGCCCCTCGGCAAGCGCGCCAGATGGCGGAATCCCCTCGATAATTCGACTATACTTCCCCGCGATTGGGACCGGCGGCCAAGCACTGGCGTCCAGTCAACATAAAAAAATTATTCAGGGGAGGAGGCGTCATGATCTGGTCTCAGGTTTACGACCCGCTCGGCAACACAATCTTATCCACGCTCGTCTGCGCAATTCCAGTTCTCGTGTTGCTCGGTGGATTGGGCTTTTTTCGTATTCGCGCCCACTATGCCGCGATTGCCGGACTGATTGCCGCTACGCTCATCGCGGTGTTCGTCATAGGCATGCCTGGCGAGATGACGATGCGCGCAGGATTCTATGGTGCGCTATTTGCCGCAACGACGGTCTGCTGGATCATCTTCAATCTGATTTTTCTGTATCGCATGACCCTGAAGGTGGGGTTGTTCACGGTTCTGCAGGACAGCATCGGAGGCATCACCAATGATCGCAGGCTGCAGCTGGTTCTTATCGCATTCTGCTTCGGTGCTTTCTTCGAAGGGGCGGCCGGTGGCGGCACGCCGGTGGCCGTGACGGGTGCGATCCTGATCGGACTTGGATTCAATCCGCTGGCTGCATCCGGTCTGTCGTTGATTGCCAATACGGCGCCGGTAGCCTACGGCGGACTGGGAACGCCGATCATCGTTCTGCATTCGGTCACCCAGCCGGAGAATCCCGAATACCTGCTGACCTTGTCTTCCATGGTTGGACGG
Source organism: Betaproteobacteria bacterium (assembly GCA_043758735.1). GTDB lineage: Bacteria > Pseudomonadota > Gammaproteobacteria > Burkholderiales > JACQAP01 > JACQAP01. The sequence goes on along the minus strand of JAYVMZ010000373.1, from coordinate 1,703 downwards.
CAACTGCCTTTCTTTTCGGTGATCGTGCCGATCTGGCTGGTGCTGACGTTCTGCGGTTGGCGTCGCACGCTGGAGGTGTGGCCGGCGGTTCTAGTCGCGGGTCTGTCATTCGCGATTCCGCAATTCCTGATCTCGAACTACCACGGCCCGTGGCTGGTGGACATGGTCGGTGCGATGATCTCGATGATCTCCCTTGCTGTTTTTCTGGCGATCTGGAAGCCGAAGACCGTCATGCTCGACGCATCCGGAGCCGGCGTCACGGTCCCGAGAGCGCAAGCCGCGCAGGCTCATCACGGACACAGCCGCGACCTGGTGATCAAGGCCTGGACGCCCTGGGTCATTCTGACCGTGGTGTTGTTCATGTGGGGCCTGCCCGTCGTCAAGGCATTCCTGAACCTCAAGGGTGTCACCTACTGGGAATGGCAAATTCCAGGATTGCACAACCTTGTGCAGCGCGTGGAGCCGGCAGTCGCCACGCCAAGAGTCGAACCGGCGATCTGGAAGTGGGGCGTCATTTCCGCAACGGGTACCGGCATCCTGATTGCGGCGGTCATCGCCGGTTTCGTGATGGGGTACAAGGTCAAGGACATGTTAAAGACCTGGATCGAAACCTTCGGCATCATGAAATACTCGTTGTTGACGATCCTGGCGATGCTGGCGCTCGGCTACATCACGCGATACGGTGGCATGGACGGAACGCTCGGCCTGGCGTTTGCAAACACGGGCTGGTGGTATCCGTTCTTCGGAACGATGATCGGGTGGATCGGCGTCGCACTGACCGGAACGGATGCGGGGTCCAATGCATTGTTCGGGAGCCAGCAGGTGATCACGGCAAACAAGCTGGGCCTTAGCCCGACGCTCATGGCGGCGGCGAACAGTTCCGGCGGCGTGATGGGCAAGATGATCGATGCGCAGAGCATTGTCGTTGCGTCCGTCGCAACCAATCAGCAGGGCAAGGAAGGGATCATCCTGCGATTTGTTTTCTGGCACAGCATTTCGCTGGCCGCGCTGGTCGGCGTCCTGATCATGCTGCAGGCCTACGTGCCGTTCTTCCAGGCGATGATTCCGAAGTAGAAGCAGCTGGTTTTCTTACCGGCACGGCGGCCTTCGCCGTGCCGTTTTCATTTCGACCGCGATGAAAAATCTGCAAGTAGTCCTCGCCAGCCGGCCGCAAGGCCCCGTTGCCGAAAAGAATTTCCGTTTTGTCGAAGCGCCGATGCCGTTGCCCGGTGAGGGCGAAGTGTTGGTACGCAATCTTTATCTATCGCTTGATCCTTACATGCGCATGCGCATGAATGAAGGCAAGTCCTATGCACCACCGGTGCAAATCGGCGAGGTCATGGTAGGCAGCACTATCGCCGAAGTGGCCGAGTCGAAAGATCCGCGGTTCAAGTCGGGCGATATTGTCGGCGCGCGGGCGGGTTGGCAGCGATATGCGGCGGTGGGCGGCGGCACGTTGCGAAAAATCGACATGCGCGGCGCGCCGTTGTCGATGGCGTTGAGCGTGGTCGGCATGCCAGGGGTGACGGCCTGGTACGGATTGCTGAAGATCGGCGAGCCCAAACCGGGCGAAACGGTGGTCGTATCCGCGGCGTCCGGCGCGGTCGGCAGCGTCGTCGGACAGGTCGCGCGACTCAAAGGATGCCGGGTTGTCGGCATCGCCGGCGGAACCGCAAAATGCGACTACGTCGTGAAGGAACTCG
>JAYVMZ010000372.1:0-3218 GCA_043758735.1 Betaproteobacteria bacterium | reverse complement strand
GAAACATCTACGTTGGAAGCCCGGCCAAGATCCCGAAAATCATCTGCGAAAGAAAAAATGAATTCTCCCCATGCGGGTTTTACATTGATAGAGCTGATGATCACGGTCGCGATCATCGGCATTCTCGGGGCCACCGCCCTGCCCGCATATCAAACTTATTCGGCCAGAGCCAAAATTTCCGAGGTTATTCTGGCGGCAAGCAATTGCCGGACGACCATCGCAGAGGTGGTTCAGTCGGGCTCTACGCTGCCGGTGGCCGGCGGCTGGAATTGCCAAACAAAAACAGGCAGTCCGGGAAATTCGCGGTATGCGAACACCATCGAAACCAGCGCGGAAGGAGCTATTCGCGTGACGATCCGGGCAATCAACAATGACGTGAACAGTCAGGCGATCATCCTGCGGCCCTGGCCGGATATGGCGCGCACAGGCACCGTGACCAGCGGGGGCAAGATAGTCCAGTGGGACTGCGGCCCGGATCCGACCAACACTATAAACATCAGCACAACGCTGCCAAGCTCGTGCCGTTCGGATGCGTCGCTGATCGGAACTGTTACTGCGTTCGCGGAAGCCCCTTGACAAGTCGTCAGCTGATTTCCCGCAGTACTGCGCTCCAGGCGTTCGCAAGATTGGCGCGGTTGTAGCCACCGCCACCGAAAGCCATCAACCTTCCGCCGGCGAACCTCGCGGCGATGGCGCGCAGGCTTTTCGCCGCATGCGCGTGCGCGGCCGGCGTGTAATTCAGGTGCGCCAGGGGATCGTCTTTCAGTCCGTCCGCGCCGCACTGGAAGACGATGAACTCCGGTTCGAAATGAGCCAAATGTTGTTCTACCCGCAGCCAGGCTTGCAAGAATTCGGCATCGCCGGATCCCGGTTTCAACGCGACATTGAGCTTGCTGCCCCGCGCCGCGCCTTTGCCTGTTTCGTCCTCGCGCCCCGTACCCGGATAAAGATAGCGGCCGTCCTCGTGGATGTCGGCGAAAACAAGATCCGCATCTTCTTCATACGCATAAAAGATGCCGTCGCCGTGGTGCACATCGATATCCACATAGGCAACGCGCCGGATGCCATATTGCGCCCGCAGCGTTTCGATCACGACGCCGAGATCATTGAACACGCAGAAGCCCGCGGAATGGTCTCGTCCGGCGTGATGCAATCCGCCGACGGGCTGAAAGCTGCGGTCGCATTCCCCCCGCATCACGCGCGCGAGGCCATCGAGCCCTGCGCCTACCACGTTGGATGATGCTTCGAAAACCCCCGGGAATACCGGTGTGTCGCCATTGTCGAGGAACGCGAGTTCATTACGCTCGGCATGCTTGACCTTGTCTATGTGGTCTCGCGTATGGAAACGGCCGATCTCTTCAATCGTGGCGGAGCGTGACGTGCAGACCCTGACTTTTGCAAGCAGCCCCTGTCGTTCCGATTCCTTGAGAAATGCACCTTGTCGATCCGCGCCGAGCGGATGTCCTTCCGGGAAACCGTAGCGCGCGAGTGCGCCGTCTGCATACAGGCATGCGCGCGCAGATTTCACTGCGTTAAGTCTGCCTGAGTTCAGCATGAATGGCATCCCCCAAATCGCGCCCGTAGCGATCCCGCGCAGCACGTTGCGGCGTACGACGGACGGATTAGAACTCCTGGCCACAATTCCAGCAGGTCCGAAAATTGGCGGGGTTCTCTTCATGACAGTGCGGACAAAACACCGCGCTCGACGACGATTGCGATCGTTCGATCTGATTGATCAACTCGCGCGCCTGCTTCGCATCGCCGTCATCCATGATCCACACCTGCGGCCATGCCTGATGGAAGGGAATTTCCCCCATGACGCTCTGCGCATTTTCGTTGAATACGCGGGCATCGATGCCCGCCTGTGTGAGCAGGCCCAGCACCAGGTGCGCATCAGGAAGCGTCGGCGCGGAATAGATTTTCAGCATCAAAACAGGGTCTCGACTTTTCCCTCGTGCCGGCTTTCCTAGAATAAATCCATTTGCCCGCCCAGGCGGGGCCGCCTGAACTGCGCGACGTCCATCACGCGCCTGTGTTCATTCAGGCCCAGTCGCTTGCAGGCTTTTTCGAATCGCAGCCTGAGCAGGTCAGCAAACTCGCCGCTTCCGCGCATGCGCGTACCGAACCCCGGATCATTCTCGCGTCCGCCACGCATCTGCTTTACCCGGCTCATGACGTGCTCGGCCTTGAGCGGATAGTGATGCATCAGCCAGTCCTTGAAAAGATCTTTCACTTCGTAAGGCAAGCGCATCAGCACGTAGCCCGCCGAGAGTGCTCCGGCATCGTGCGCGGCCTCGAGGATCTGTTCCGTCGCCGAATCCGTCAGGAAAGGCACGATCGGGGCCACCATCACGCCGACCGGCACGCCGGCCTGCGCCACGCGACGGATTGCCTCTATGCGGCGCGCCGGCGCCGACGCACGCGGCTCCATCCTGCGCGCCAGGTCGTGGTCCAGCGTCGTTACCGAAATGAAGACGCTGACCAGGCCCTTGTCCGCAAGCGGCGCGAGGATGTCGAGATCGCGCTCGACAAGTGCGTTCTTGGTAATGATGCCGATCGGCTGGTTGCACTCCTCGACCACCTGCAGGATGGCACGGGTTATTTTCCATTCGCGCTCTACCGGTTGATATGGATCTGTGTTCGCTCCGATGGTGATGGTGCTGCACACATAGCCTGGCTTTGCCAGCTCCTCGCGCAGGCGTTCGGCGGCATTGACCTTGGCAAACAGGCGCGTCTCGAAATCGATTCCCGGGGAGAGGTCGAGGTAGGCATGCGACGGCCGCGCATAACAATAGATGCAACCGTGCTCGCACCCCCGATAGGGATTGATGCTCAGCGTAAAGGGGATGTCGGGTGAATCATTCTTTGAAATGATACTTTTGACCCGCTCGGCCGTGACGATGGTCTGCGGGCGTCCCGGCTCGTCCTCAAACGGCACATTCCAACCATCGTCGAACGCTTCCCGCACCGCTTTCTCGAAGCGGCCTTCGGGATTGATTGTTGCGCCCCTGCCCTTGTGGGCGGAGCCGTGGTTACCAATGACGGTCTTGAGCGGCATACTGTTATTATAAAAGGGCTATCCACTTAGCTCCACCTGTCCAGCGAGCGAACGTGAAGCTGGAGGACGGTGGTCATTGTCGCGAATGTGGGCATAGGTGACTGGCGTGGCGAGGGTGGATTGCTGTATCAACCGGTAGAACAGCATTCCGCGGGATCGA
>JAYVMZ010000371.1:0-2039 GCA_043758735.1 Betaproteobacteria bacterium | reverse complement strand
CGATCCGGTGGCGCGGTTCGGCTTGACGCCCCCAACTGCGCAGTGCCCGCAACAACGCAGCCGGAGCGGTCTGCATTGCTGCCAACATGATGGTGTCGGGACTCTTTCCTCCCGGCAGGGAACCGCGCGCAAGAAATGCTTCCGCTTCAAATATCGGCCCGTTGGCGCCTGAATGCGGTGTTAACGCAACCGGCATGGCCTCGGTCAACCGCTGGCGCTCCAATGCCGCAGTCAGCGCCGATTCCAGTCGCTGCAGCAGTTTCGACTCCAGCGCATTCGCAGGTAACTCTCCCAGATCGAGGTCGAGGCGCTCCAGCAACGGGCTGGGCAATGGACGCGTTTCGCCGGTCAGGATCGGCTGGACGACCCGTTGCAGCAGTCCGGGCAGGTGCGTGCGGCATAGTGCACTGATCCGGTCCTGGATCGCGTTCGCGTGCAAACCCCGCCCCAATTCGAGGTCGAACAGCAGATTGTCGACGCGGATGGCGGCCTGTGTCACTGCGCCTCCGATTTCGCTTCGACTGATGCAGCGTCGGCAATCAGGGCGCGCAGGAATCCCTCCAGGGCCGCAGCAGCGGCGTTCAATCGGTCGACTTCAATCGGAACGTTGTCGGACGGCTTGCGAGCCGCCAGGTCGACGGTATAGGTGCTCCGCAGAGGTGCCCATTCATCGCGCAACCGTTTGAACTCCATCATCTGCGCCTGCGTCAGCCAACAACATTGCGCGGAGAGATGCGCGGGACAATTTTCGTCCACCGTGCGCTGCACGAACTTGCGGAATTCGAGGTTCTGCATGCGTATCGGCCAATCCGGCAGCATCACGCTGAGTCGATATGAGTAGAAATCGTCGGGATCGGCAGCGGCTGGGGGCGGCACAACGTTTTCTTCCATGACAGGTTGCGCGGTTTTCCTCAAATGCACCAAAAATTCGCGTCTTGCTTCCTGCGCGCGTCGGTGCGTCAGATGGCCGCGCATGTTACGCGCAACCACCCGTCCGTCGTCGTCCACCAATTCCAGTTGATGATACTTACCGCCGATCAGGACGATTCTGTGTCGCGTCGAATCGAGCGCAAGCCGAAACAGTTCGTTGCGTTCCGGCGCATCGATTTCCAGTTTCCACTGCAGCCCCTCCCAGTCGAGTCGACTTGCAACATGTTTCAAGTCGGCGGCAGTCGGTGTGCTGCTTTTTATCCGCGGTAACAGAAGAATATGTTCCTGCAAATACAATTCCTCGCCCGCATACAAGCGTGTGCGATCCTGCGGGTAGGCGATCAAAGCATTTACCAAGGCATCGATAGCGTCCTCTGCCTGGCCCCTGTTCTCGGCCCGATACACTTCGTGCGCGTCACCAGGATCGTTCGGCCACGCAAACGTCACGTGTACGGCGTCTTTCTTTTCTTTGATTGTGTAATTTTCGCGCCGCACGCCGTAACGCAACAGTGCTTGCGCCAAGTCCGGTCGATCCGAAGTAAACGCGAATTGTCTGGCATTGAGTACATGGGCGACCGAAGCGCCATCGCCGTATTCGAAACCCGGAGTGACGCTTACTCCGGCCACCGGCAAACCCAGCAAGCATGCCAGCCGCTGCTCGAGAACCGAACGTTGCGACGTAGCGCCGGCACTCATTTTACTGACATCGACACCGAGATTGCGATCGGCGCCGAAGTGCACGCATTGTTGCAGAAAGGTGATCTTCCATTTGACCAGGTCGCGTAAAAAGGCCTGTCGATCGACCGTCGGCGCCGGATCGAAGCGCTGTAAAGCGTCATCGTCGAAGCGCTCGCCGAAACGCGCCAGCAGATGACTCAGAAAGCGATTGCGTCGCTCCAGGAAGTCGTCGAATTTCCGCACCAATGCGTCCAGTTGCTGCGAATGATAGGCCAGCTTGTCCGCATTCCCTTCGGCGCCGCGTGTCGACGGCGGGAGGTATGACAACTGCGTGGTTTGCCTGTTTGGTTCGCTTAGCAGGCGGCGCACCAATGCTGCGGCGGCCTGTCTGCCGGTCAACGCGTTCTCTCGGGAGGAAAAACGTTGTACCC
>JAYVMZ010000370.1:0-2246 GCA_043758735.1 Betaproteobacteria bacterium | reverse complement strand
CCACTAGCACTTGCCGCGGTCGTCAGACCGCGTGCGCGTGCCGCTTCCCAATCTGTTCGCCGACTCCCAGCACGGCGATCAGGGACAGCGCCTGGAACGCGCCGATGCCGATGAATACCCAGGCGGGATGGTGCGCGTCCATGAGCATGCCGAACATCAATGGCGCGCCGGACAGGCCGATGTCGAGGCCGGAATAGACCACGCCGTAGACGCGGCCGGTCGCATTCTTCGGTGCGGCGGCGCGCACCAGCAGGTCGCGCGATGGCCCGGCCACGCCGGAGCCGAATCCGATTGCACCCAGCAGCACGATGACCATCGCTGCTGGCGGCACGGCGCTCGCCACCAACACGGAAACCGCGCCCGCGCCGGCAAAGGCAATCGCGATCACCTTGTCGTGCTGCCGGAATCTTGCGGCCAGAAAACCACCGACGACGATGCCTCCCGCACTCGCCAGCATGTAAGCCGTGATGCACGCCGTCGCATATGTCAGGGGAATCTCATACAGCTCGCGTAGCGCGGTGGCCGCGAAGCTTTGTATGCCGCCGAACGAAATCGAAGAAATGAAGAAGAAGGCGAAGCACATCCACACCGCCGGCACCTTCATGAAGTCCAGAATTCCGCCACTGGTTTCTTTTTTCTTCGCCGACTCCGCCACCGCGTCGCCGACGTCGCGTGGATTGAGCAGATGGCGGAAGGCGATCAGTACCATCAACACGGTGAAGGCAAGGCCGGACGCGGCCAGCAATGCCACGCGCCAGCTTGAAATGGTCGCGATGCCGGCCAGGAATAGGGGGGCAACCGCCCAGCCCAGCGTGCCGGTCAGGCCATGTACGCTGAAGGCGTGGCCGAGGCGCCGAACGCTGACGCGCCGGTTCAGCAGTGTGAAGTCCGCAGGATGGAATACGCAGTTGCCCAAGCCCGCCACACCGGCAAAAAATACCAGCATCGGATAATTCTGGCTCGCGGCCAGGCCCAGCGCGGAGATGCCGAGCAGGGCAATGCCTGCGAACAATACGCGCAGGGCGCCGAAGCGGTCCACGACGAAACCGGCGAGCGCCTGGCCAATGCCCGATACGATAAAAAACACGCTCATCAGCAGGCCGAGTTCCGCATAGCTGACGCCAAATGCATCCTTCAGCCAGGGAAACAGCGGGGCGAGCGAGAGGTGGAAAAAATGCGAAGTGCCGTGCGCAAGGCCGACCAGGCTGATGACCTGGGCGTCGCGGCGGAAAGAATCGACAGTGGCGGTAGTCATAGTGCCGGACAAAAAAGGCAAGGCTGCACCTTAGAGCATCGCGCTCCACGAGGCAAGACGCCACGTTGCATTGCGCCTTGACCCCGGCCACAACAGGGGCGTATGGTTTTGCGCGAGCAATTCATCTGACGCGCATCGACCCGCGGAGAGGGAGGAGCATGACGACCGGCCTATTGACCCCGAAGCAGGCGGCATTCCGCGACGAGTACCGGCGCAACATCGCGCCCTGGTACAACGGCTGGGGCCATTTGCTGTCGATCTTCGTTCCCGGCATCGCCGTCATCTGGTATTGCGTGGCGCATGTGCGCGCGCCCACGGCATGGGAACTGCTGTTCGTGATTCCGGTGCTGGTGTTTTACAACTGGAACGAGTGGTGGCTGCACAAGAATGCCATGCATCGTCCCATCAAAGGACTGGGCGGCATCCTGATGCCGGTCTATCACCGCCATACTCACCAGCATCACCAGTACTTCACCGCGCAGGTCATGACTTACGATACCAACCGCGAATGGCGCATCGTGCTGTTTCCGCCGTATGCGTTGATCGTGTTCATGGCAATGACGCTGCCGGCGGTGTTGATACTCGGCTACCTGTGGTCGGCGAATGCGGGTTACATGCTGATGATGCTCACGCCGATCTATTATCTGAACTACGAGACTTTCCACCTGTGCTGTCACGTGCAGGACAACTGGTTCGTGCGCAATATCCCTCTGGTGAACACAATTCGCCGCCATCACGCCGCGCACCATAGCCAGCCGATCATGATGGAACGCAACATGAACCTGACCTATCCGATCGCCGACTGGTACATGGGGACCAGCGACCTGCAGCGCGGCTTGCTCGGCCATCTGTTCAACGGCTACAGCACGCGGCATGTAAAGAAGGAATATGCGCGCGACCAGGGTGCCGAGCTTGATGGCCGTGTGACGACTTCTTGAAAATCAGAATTCCCTTAAAAGAATATCCTAACGGGTATGGGAGGGTGGGCGCC
>JAYVMZ010000369.1:0-9642 GCA_043758735.1 Betaproteobacteria bacterium | reverse complement strand
CACGCATTTAAAGGCGGTAAAGGCTTCCTGGAAAATTTTGAAAGCAATCTAACGCCCTGTGGCGACCGAAATATCGCTGAGTCCGACAGGCTCCTAGACCAAACTGCCCAAAGTCATAGGATTGGGTCGTTGTCAGGGAAGTTGTATCAGCATCCAAAGATCCATAGTTTGCGGGCGTTGACGTTCCACGCCGGTCCGTTTCAAGCTGTGCTTCGGTCCGAGCGCCCGGAAATCTGAGATCCTGCGCGCTGCGGGTGAATTTAAGCGTTACAGGGCCTCGATCTCCAAAATAACTGGCGCCAATATTTAGATTGTTTTGTGTCAGCGAATTGTTTTCGCGATAGTTGTTGGTATCAAACGTATCCGCATCAATGGTAAGTCCAACCTTATCACCGGCAAGCTTCCCACCCGCGGCAAGCACGCTGGTTCCGTAGTTGCCGCCGCCCGCGCGTATATAAGCCTCCCGCGTCCCGGCTCGTACCCCTTTGGTAATAATGTTGATCGTTCCGCCGGATGCGCCGGCTCCGTAGAGGACGGCGCCACCACTGCCTCGCACAATTTCGATGTGATCGATGGAAGAAAGCGGAATACCAGTCAGATTGGCAGACGCTTGTTCGTTTTCACTAATTCGCTGACCATCCAGAAGGATCAGGCTGTTTTGATCACCCGTAACGCCGAAACCCCGCATATCTATCTGGCGATTTGGATTCCCACTGGCGTCTCTAGTGTAGATGCCTGCTTGCTGGGACAGAAGTTCCGGCAGGGTAAGTGCGCCACTCTCCCGGATCTGCGCCGCATTGATGACCTGTACGTTCACGGGTTGATCTGAGGATTTTTCCTTAAACCTGGTCGCGGTGACGACAACTTCATCCGCAACCAGATCCGGATTTTTTTGCGCATGGGCGCTGATGCTGGCCAGGCAACCGGCCAGCAGGATGTACATCTGATTTTTGTTCATTACTCCTCCCCTGGTGCGCAAGCCCGCCGCATGCGCGAATGTTAGAAAGGGAGTTCAGCAAGGAAGAAGGCTGGTGAAGGGAATGCCCACACCGGATGCCCGCCCCGCGCGGAATCTCCGTTTGCGTCCAATAGGCCGGTATCCGGGCTTGCGCTTTGGGCGTGCCGCCTTCCCATGATGAGGTTCGCCGTGGATCCGGCCAACCTTCACAGTGGCATCGTGACACGCCCCAATAGTCGCCTACCGTTGCGGGGGCAGCACAGGAATTGCGCCACTGGGAGGATAAATCCCGGCAAACGCGCACCTGTTTCCCGTTTGACCCCTCCAAAGAAAATTGGGCGGGGCACCCGAGAACGTGCGCCGATTCTAACCTATTGGCATGTGCGGCCGGCAACCGGGTTTGCCTCGGCGGGGCCAGCGGACGCTTATTGGGCCGCTCCAAGGCGGCGGAGAAGGGGCGTCACTACATATGCCAAAGCACATTCAAAAAAATCCGTTAGCAGTTGACTTGTCACGCTTTTCATAACTATAGTGGAACCCATGGAAGCCGAGCTTACCGCCCTCGACAACAAGATAAGTCAACTCGTGCAGCTGACGCAGAAGCTCCGCAAGGACAATTCCCAACTGCGGCAGAATCTGGCATCCGCACAGAGCGAGAACAAGCGTCTCGCGGAGAAAGTGAATACGGCCGCTGTTAGACTCGAAACCCTGCTTGCGCAGATTCCGGACGGCGCGGAATGAGCACCCAGACCAAAGGCGGCCTCGATGTAAGCATCATGGGGCGCGAATTCCGCATTGCCTGCCCCGAGGACGAGCAGCGGGACCTGCTCAAGGCAACCGAATACCTCAACAACAAGATGCGCGAAATACGCGACGCTGGAAAAGTCATCGGCGTCGAGCGCATTGCCATCATGGCGGCGCTGAACATCACGCACGAATTCCTTTCCACGCGGGTGGAAGGCGGATTTGATGTCGGCGAGTTTAAGCGTAGAATCTTCAGCATGCAGGCAGCCATCGACTTGGCCCTGAACGGTCAGGATGAGTTGTTCTGACACCAGTCAATGTCCCCTGCGGCGTTCGTCAGGCTGTAATTCTTTGAACCAATGTTAATCACCTTGGTTGCTGCCTAAAGTAGCGCTGTTGTGCGCGTCCCATCGGGAAGCGCCTGATGTGCTCGGAAAGCGACCGCCTTGAACCCTAGGTTCAAGATGCCGGCCTGACGGGAATCGCGGGGGGCACCCTTTTCCATAGCGAGAAAAGCGGGATGCGGGCGGCTTTGCTTTTGCTAAAGTCCGGCATCCGATAGAGTTCCGGTATTCCGGAACTCTTTTTTTTGCGCGGCAGAATCATGAATTACTGGTTGATGAAGTCCGAACCGGGCGTGTTCGGTGTCGACGATCTGGCGAAATCGCCGGGGAAGACCGCCGCCTGGTGGGGAGTCCGCAACTATCAGGCGCGCAATTTCATGCGCGACCAGATGCTGGTTGGCGATCGCGTTTTCTTCTACCACTCGAGTTGCCCGGAACCCGGCATCGCGGGAATCGCCAAGGTGTCGAAGCTCGCTTATCCGGACGAAACGCAGTTCGATCGCAAGAGCGAATATTTCGACCCCAAGGCTTCGCGCGACGCCCCGCGCTGGTTCAATGTCGACGTCACCCTGGTCAGGAAAACCCGCCTGCTCAGCCTGCCGGAAATGCACAAGCATGCGGAACTCGCCTCGATGCGGGTGCTCCAGCGCGGCAACCGGCTGTCGATCACGCCGGTGGAACCGCATGAAGCAGAGTTCATTCTGAAACTGCTATAGCCGGGCTTCGCGCATGGATTGGTGGATCGTTTATTTGTTGATGGGTTTGTTCGTCGGTTTCTTTGCCGGACTGCTCGGCATCGGCGGCGGATTGATCCTCGTGACCCTGATGGTGTACATGTTCACCGTGCAGGAATTCCCGGCCGATCGCCTGCTGCACCTGGCACTCGGCACTTCCATTGCCAGTATCGTCTTCACCTCGATTTCGAGTTTGCGCGCTCATCACAAACACGGTGCCGTGCGCTGGGACATCCTGCGTATTGCGGTGCCGGGACTGATCGCGGGCACCTTGTTCGGCACTTTCGTTGCCGACCAGATGAAATCGAAGTACCTGGCGATTTTTTTCGTCATCTTTGTCTATTACTCAGCGGTGCAGATGTTCGCCAACGTGAAGCCGAAGCCCACGCGCCAGCTCCCCGGAAAAATCGGCATGACGGTGGTGGCGATAATCGTCGGCATAGTCTCGAGTCTGGTGGGCGTCGGAGGCGGTGTGATGACCATCCCGCTGATGAGTCTATGCAACGTGCCCATGCGCCAGACCATAGGCACCTCCGCCGCGCTTGGCCTGCCGATTGCCATCGCCGGAACGGTCGGCTTCATCGTTACCGGCCTGGGTAAGGACCATCTGCCGCCTCTCACCGTCGGCTACGTCTATCTGCCGGCGCTGATCGGGATCGTGATCGGCACTTTCGTCACGGTGCCGTGGGGAGCCAAGGCGGCCCATACCCTGCCGGTAACGACGTTGAAAAAGATTTTCGCGGTGATCCTGTTCATCCTCGCGACCAAAATGCTCTGGTCGCTGTTCTGATCAGCGCTTCCTGAACCAACCGGTGATGCTCATGCGTTCGCGCGTCGCCGGCAGCACTTCGTGGGCGAATTGCGCGCTCAGAAAAACCACCAGCCTGCCGCCCTGCGGCAGCACGTCTTCGAATTCCGCGCCGTCCCCGTTCAGATAAACGCGCAGCTCACCGCCCTCTTCCGCGATCCAGTTTTCGTTCAGATAAAGCACGCAAGACAACTTGCGGTGGTCGTCGCCACGAAGCTGATCGATATGTTTGGTATAAAACGCACCCCGCGCATAACAGGCGAAATGACATTCGAAGTCGAGCAAGCCCAGTTGCAATGTCCGGTTCAGCAAGAGCCGCAGCCTTTCGAAGCGCTCGAGGCAGCCGCGCTGCGCATCGCTCGATCCGGGTGGCTGCATCCACAGGATTTCGTCGCTACGGATCTGCGGACGCGTGCGGCGGCCTTTGCCGCCCCCGACCGCAGCATGATGGAAGTCCCCGCGCTCCTTCGATGCCCGGCATTCGCCGAGGAGCGCGGCGGTCAACGCCGGCTCGATAAAATCATCGACCACCATCCAACCCTGCAGTGCAAGGCTATCGGCGATCCGGTCGAGATTCTTCCGTTCCGTGAATCCGGCCAATGTGCGGCGGCGTCTAGACGCGCCCTGCCTTGAAGGTATCGCATGCCGACAACTCGCCGGATTCCAGACCGCGCCGGAACCACTGAACGCGTTGTGCCGAGCTCCCGTGGGTAAAGCTTTCCGGCGCGACGTAACCCTGTGCCTGCTTCTGCAGACGATCGTCCCCGATGGCGGCGGCGGCATTTAATCCGGATTCCACGTCACCAGCCTCGAGGATATGCCGTGAGCGGTTGGCATGGTTCGCCCAGATGCCCGCATAACAGTCGGCCTGCAACTCCTGGCGCACAGACAACTGGTTTGCGCGTTCCCGGCTCGAGCGTTCCATTGCCGCATGCACTTTGCCGGAAATACCGAGCAGGTTTTGCACATGGTGACCGACCTCGTGGGCCACGACATAGGCCTTGGCGAATTCACCCGGCGCGCCGAAGCGCTTCTCCAGCATTTTGTAGAATTCGAGATCGATGTAGACCTTGTGGTCGCCGGGACAGTAGAACGGCCCGACCGCGGATTGGGCGAGGCCGCAGGCCGAACGCACGGCACCCGTAAACAACACCAGTTTCGGCTTTTCGTAAGTGGGCCCGCCGCGCTGGAATATTTCCCCCCAGGTATCTTCGGTATCCGCCAGTACGACCGACACAAATTCCTTGAGCTTGTCCTGCATCGGATCGACCGGAACAGCCTGCTGTTGACCGGACGGCGCTGGCCCCTGGCCGGCTTCCTGCAGGATTACGCGCGGATCGACACCAAAGAACATGGCGATGAGGGCAATGACCACGACGCCCACCCCCCCGCCGGCGATTCCGCCGACCCCTATTCCGCGCCGGTCTTCGACGTTCTCGCTACGCCTGCCGTTTTCCCAAAGCATTGGCCCCCCCAGAATGGGCAACGCGGTTACTTGCCATAGCGCTCACGCAACAACGCTTTTTGCACCTTGCCCATTGCGTTGCGCGGCAGATCTTCGACAACATGCACCTGCTTCGGCACCTTGTAGTTGGCAAAGTTCTTTTTCAGTTCGGCAATCATGGCAGCCGGATCGAGCTTGGCGTCTTTTCTCGCGACGACCACCGCGGCGACTGCTTCGCCAAAATCCGGATGCGGGACGCCGATGACCGCGGACTCCGCCACCCCGGGCAGTGCATCGAGCGCCAATTCGATTTCTTTCGGATAGACGTTGTAGCCGCCGCTGATAATCAGATCCTTGGCGCGGCCCACGATGGAAACATATCCGTCGGCATCTATCGTACCGACGTCGCCGGTACGGAAATAACCGTCCGCGGTGAACTCCTCGCGGGTCTTCTCAGGCATGTGCCAGTAACCGGCAAACACGTTTTCACCCTTGAGCTGGATGCCGCCGACTTCACCGCGGGTCAGGGGCCGATCCTGTTCGTTCGCCACTCTGACCGATACGCCTGGAAGCGGGAAGCCAACACTGCCGCCGCGACGTTGCGCGTCGAGCGGGTTCGAGCAGATCATGCCCGCTTCCGACATGCCGTATCGCTCGAGGATGGTTTGCCCGGTGCGCGCCTGGAAATCCTTGAATGTCTCGAGCAGCAGCGGCGCAGATCCGGAAATGAATAGGCGCATGTTGCGGCACACTTCGCGATCGAACTGCGGCTGGGCCAGCAATCTCGTATAGAACGTCGGCACACCCATCATCACGGTCGCGCGCGGGAGATCGCGCAACACGAGCGCCGGATCGAACTTCCTGTGCCAGAGCATCCGGGCGCCGGACAACAACGCGCAATGATTGGCGACGAACAGTCCGTGGATGTGGAATACCGGCAGCGCATGCAGGAGCACATCGCGCTCGCTGAATCCCCAGCAATCGATCAGTGCGCGTGCATTGGACAGCAGATTGCGATGCGTGACCATCGCGCCTTTGGAGCGCCCGGTTGTCCCCGACGTATACAGGATCACGGCGACATCGTCCGGTGCGGAGTCGACTGTCACGAACTCACTGGGCAAGGCAGCGGCGGCGTCTGCCAGCGAACCGCGACCTTCCCCATCCAATGTCAGGACCCGCGTCGCGGCGGCCGAAAGTTCGCGCATCAGGTCGATTGATTCCGGCTTGCATACGACAATACTGGGCTGCGCATCCTGCAAGAAATACGTCAGTTCGCTGCGCTGATAGGCTGTGTTGAGGGGAAGGTAAACCAGTCCTGCCCGCAGGCAGCCGAGATAGAGAAACAGGCAGGCGGGTGATTTTTCGACCTGCACGGCGACGCGATCGCCGCGCACCGCACCCGCTTCGATCAACAGGCGGGCAAACCGCGCGGATTCACGCGCGAGGTCGGCGCGCACATGCGTTTTCCCGTCGTCTGTTTCCAGGAACACCCGCTCGGGGCCGGCATCGATCGAGGCCGCGACCGCTGCAAAGAAATTTGCCGTCATCGATGATTCAAATGAGCGTGTCGATTACGCCAGCGCGCATGTAATCTTCCACGCCGCCCGGCTCGCTGCGCCGGCGCAGAACGCGCGCCATGGCGGCGGGCGGCAGCACTTGCACGTTTGCGCCTGGCAAAGCGACGACGCGTGCAGCGGGCGCAGCCAGTGCGACATAAATCCCGCCAGCTGCATCGCCGAGGACCTGCAAGGTTACCCGGTGTCCGTTCAGGCGCAACGACGACAGCACCAGGGCGAGGTGCGCGATATATTCGGAAAGCATGACACGTTCGTCGCGTACGGTCGGTGCCTGCCCGGGAGAATCGAGGAAAACCGTCACGGCTTCGCCGGGTCGTTCGCCGGCCATGGCCAGGCATTCGCCGGCCAGCGTCCACGCCGCCAGCGCTCCCACCGGATTACCGTCGATAAATCCGAAAAACGCGTTCGACGAGGTTTTACTGTTGCGGCCGAACAACACACCATCCATCCGGTGCATTTCCACGCCCTCGGGAATGATCTCGTGGAGCATCGCCGGCAGGTTGCCCGACGCACTGCGCGGCGGTGAGGGCGCCATCCCCTGTGCGAGCAGACGCGTACCGAGCCGGGTGTGCTGCTCGCGCAGGTCGAGCGGCACGGCTGTCGCACAACCCGCAATCCAGTCGCGCGTCGCGTTGCGATAAGCGTCCAACGAGTCTTCGCACAAGCGATCCGCCGGCAGAAGTTGCGAACGCGCCACGCCGCCCATCAACGCGGTCACTGCGCCCGCATCGGTTGCATCGAGTTCGGCGATGCCGCCCAATGCCTGGATGACCGCCGGACCCGACATCGCCAAGCGGGAAGACACGCTGTAGACACGTTGCGCGCAGGTGGCGGCAAGCATGCTCGCGCCGCCGAAGCAGTCGCGCCCGATCAGGCCGAGCATTTGCAATCCGGCCAGCCGCAGGTCGAGCACATGCCGGTAGAGCTGGCGAAACGCACCCAGGGCGGCCAACCCCTCGTCGAGCCGCGCTCCCGCGGAATTCAGGCAAAAAATAAACGGCCGGCCCGCGGCATGGCTTTGCTCCAGCAGAGAGGACAACGCCTGCGCCTCGGCAACACCGAGCGATCCGCCGGCGACGTGCCTGTCGGTCGCGATCAGCGTTACTTCGCAGCCGCCAATCATGCCGATGCGGGCGATCATCGAGCCATGCACCTGCGCCTGGCCGCGCTCCCACGTGCCGCTGTCGAGCAGCGCCGTAATGCGCTCCGCCGGCGGACTTGCCGAAAACAGATCTCCCGGCATCAGACGCCGCACCAGCGCCGCGCAATTTCCTCGTACGCGGCTACCGATTCCGTTACGCGATCGACGACGCAATACTCGTTGGTCTGGTGCGCCATCTGGGCTTCGCCCGGCCCGAGAATGACCGTGGGAGGCGTGTTGTAGGCAACGTTCAGCGCCGCGGCGTCAGTGAAGTAAGTTGCCACCCGCGGCTCCGGACGATTGCCCAGAAATGGTTGCATGACTTCGAAGACTTCCTGGATCCACGGATGAGCTGGCGCAGTGTACACGCTCTCCAGATCGAGGAAAGCTTCGAGCTCGACTTCGGGACCAAGCTGGCGCATCAGTTCGGCTTTCAACTCCGCATGTTTGATGCCGGGGATCGTTCGGATATCGATGCCGATCACCGTCTCGTCGGGCACGGAGTTGATGTTGAGCCCGCCGCGGATCGTGCCGACATTCAGTGTTGCCTGGCCCATAAGGGGGTGCGGCGGATTGGTGAAGCGGAATTTCTCCAGGATCGAAACGGCGCGCGCCGCCTTGAACACCGCGTTCACGCCTTTTTCCGGCATCGACCCGTGCGCGGTCACGCCGCGCGTGCGTGCATTCAGCCAGAACGCGCCACGATGGCCGACGAAGGGATAATTCGATGACGGCTCGCCGACCACGACCGCACCGGCGCGGCCGAGCGCGCCCGTCTTGTGCGTGAGGTGAAATGCGCCTTCACAGCCGGTTTCCTCTCCGGCCGTGATCACGAGTTCCAGGCCCGGGGACCGCGCCAGCTTGTCTGCCAGGTTCAGCGCAGCGACGACGAATGCCGCGACACCGCATTTCATGTCACTGGTTCCTCGCCCGTAGAGCCTGCCGCCGTCCGTGTCTGCAGCGAACGGATCCATCTTCCACTGCGCCGCGCCGAGCGGCACGGTGTCGATGTGCCCGGTAAAGCACAGCGGCGCCTTGTCCGGGGAACCGCCGATGGTCGCCACCAGGCTCGCGCGTTGCGGTGACAGTTCGTGATACTTGACCAAAAAACCGGCTTTCTCCAGCAAGGCGCCAAGGTGACGGGCGCATTGCGTTTCCTGGCCGGGGGGGTTGATGGTATTCATGCGCACGATCTGTTTGGTGAGTTCGATCGCGTCGGGATAGGCCGCCATGTTCTCTGTCTCCTCAGTTCCTTTCGAAGTACGCGGCTCGCACATCGGCGTTTTATCGCAATGCCGCGGCATCGCCCGCGTCCGATTGAAAGCATCGCCTGCTCTCCGCCAGACATGGTACCCGCAAGCTGGCGGAGGCGCTCTTTGAGCCGCGGTAAAGTGTCGAATACGCCGGCAAGCCTGGTGGTGGTATCGGCGGTGGCATTTGCGTAGGCGCCTATAAGCAGGTTTTCCCGCACGGTCATTCTCGGAAAGACTTTACGGCCTTCGGGAATGCAGGCAATCCCTCGATTTACGATCAGGTGTGTAGGCCAGCCGGTAACTTATTTCCACCCTCCGACGATCGATCATGGCGAGCGCCGCCATCGGCTCCGGCAGACAGTGGGCAAGCGGCAGGCTGAAGATTTCCAGCAATGCACGGGCTTTGGCCACGCACTGTTCGGCCTGGCGCTCGAGCGCACTGCGCCGAAAGGGGTTGTTCCACATGGGGGACCTCCTGGACTGTCCGGAAAACAGGGGGTCTCGGGATAGAGAAGGAGGGTATTGAGCGCATCCGGCATTGTTAACCCGACTTAGCGGATTCGCGCTGTTGAAAACGCTAACGCATTGATCGCATTAGACGACGATGGTCAAGGTCTGCACTACAACGGGGTAGCTGAG
>JAYVMZ010000368.1:0-6009 GCA_043758735.1 Betaproteobacteria bacterium | reverse complement strand
GCATTTAAAGGCGGTAAAGGCTTCCTGGAAAATTTTGAAAGCAATCTAACGCCCTGTGGCGACCGAAATATCGCTGAGTCCGACAGGCTCCTAGGGCATGTATTGTCCGCCGTTCACTTCCAGGATCTGCCCGGTCATGTAGCCGCTCAATTGCTCTGAGGCCAGGAACAGGAAAGCGCCTGCACATTCGTCGGCCGTGCCGAGCCGATTCATCGGGATGCTGGCCTTGAAGCCTTCGAGCATCTGCGGCGTGGAGTAGCGATCATGGAACGGCGTCGTGATGACGCCGGGCGCGACCGCATTGACGCGGATCTTGTCCTTGACCAGCTCCTTGGCCAAGCCATGGGTGATGGTGCTGACGAAGCCCTTCGATCCGGCGTAGAGCGATGCCCCGGGCCCGCCGCCGTGGCGCGCGGCAACCGAAGTTACATTGATGATGGCTCCGCCACTGCCCTGTTTGCGCATGTGCTGCACGGCGGCGCCGGTGCAGACCATGGTCGAGCGCACGTTCAGGTTGATGACCTGGTCGAACAGCTCGTCGGTAATCGTCTCGATCGGCGCGCGCTGCACCAGTCCGCCGGCATTGTTGATCAGCACATCGATGCGGCCGAAACCGGCCACCGTCCCGTCAACAATCTGCTTGCAGGTTGCGGAATCGGTGACATCACCACCGACCAGCAGCGCCTTGCCGCCCGCCTTTTCCACCGCCGCCGCGACTTTCTCGGCCTCGGCCTTGCTCTTGTTGTAATGCACGGCGACTTTGGCGCCATTCTTCCCGAACGCGATCGCCGCCGCGGCGCCGATCCCCGTGCTGGCGCCTGTGATCAGGACTACTTTATTTTTCAGATCTTCGATCATTTTCTCCCCCTACTGCGAAACCGCGTTCACCACGAAGGGCACGAAGGTACACGAAGGAGAACCAGAACGAAACGACGGATAAATACGGATTGAATTCTCAGGCGAGCGCCAAGCAAGGCCAATGGGCCGATGACCAGTTCCCTCTGATTCCCGATCCTGGTTGTCTATTCGAGTTGAATTCTTGCTTTTGAATTTCCTTCGTGGTGAACGCGTTTCACCTTTTCGTTACGGCAACAAAACAGTGGAGCCGGTGGTCTTGCGGGCTTCGAGATCGCGGTGCGCCTGCGCGGCATCCGCCAACTTGAACGTCTGGTTGATTTCGATCCTGACCTTGCCGGACTTCACCACGTCGAACAATTCCTTCGATGCGCGCTCGAGGTCCTTGCGCTCAGCGGTGTAAGTCATCAGTGTCGGCCGGGTCACATAGAAGGATCCCCGCGAAAGCGTATTGAGTTCGACGCCGGTGACCGGCCCCGATCCATTACCGAACACGGCCAGCAGGCCGCGCGGCTTCAGGCAATCGAGCGAACCGGCAAAAGTATCCTTGCCGACCGAATCAAACACCACCGGGACTTTGGCGCCACCGGTAATTTCCTTGACGCGCTCGGCGAAATTCTCGCGCGTATAGACGATCGTATGGTGGCAGCCGTGCGCCTTGGCGACCTTCGCCTTTTCATCCGAGCCGACAGTGCCGATCACCGTGGCACCGAGCGCATTCAACCATTGGCAGGCGATCAGGCCGACGCCACCCGCTGCGGCATGGAACAACACCGTTTCGCCCTTCTCCACGCGGTAGACGCTGCGAATCAGGTATTGCGCGGTAAGGCCTTTAAGCATCATGGCCGCCGCCTGCTGGTCGGAAACCCCATCCGGGATCTTGACCAGCCTGGCCGCCGGATACAGGCGCACTTCGGAATAAGCCCCGGGAGGACCGCCCGCGTAGGCTACGCGGTCGCCCACCTTCACCTGGGTTACGCCCTTCCCGACCGCCTCCACAACACCTGCGGCTTCGCTACCGGCACCGCTGGGCAGCGGTAACGGATAGAGGCCGGAACGCTGATAGGTATCGATGAAGTTCAGGCCGATCGCCTTGTGCCTGATTTTCACCTGACCTTCACCCGGATCGCCGACTTCCACGTCATCCAATTGCAGAACCTCGGGCCCGCCCGTTTTATGGAAACGTATCGCCTTAGCCATGTCTCACTCCTGAATTATTGTTGGTCGACAATCGTTCGAGCGGCGGATTCTTTCTCTCGCCCCTAACGGATGAACTGATTCACGTAATCGGCGCCGAGGCCGATCTGTTCGTAGTGCTTGCGGCACAATTCTATTTTGGTAAACACGTCTTCGTAGCCGACGGTCTCGCCGTTCTCGTCAACGTAGATCATCGCGCCATTGACGTTGAACAACATCGGAACGGAAAGTAGCCTCGGTGCGCAGCGCCTGCTGTGCGGTCCTGCTTGTCAGTTTTTTAAATCCAGCGCGGCTAGTTAAGTTCGAGGCTCCTGACCCTACTTGACACGCACCAGCTTCAGGTCCGCTTCGCGCTGGGACACGAGGCGGATGAAACTGCGGATCTCCGGGTAGACGGTCTCGCGGAATTTGCGGCCGCTGAAGATGCCGTAGTGGCCGAGGCCCTTCGCCAGCAGATGCTTGCGCTTGTCCGACGGAATGCCCCTGCACAGGGTGTGCGCGGCTTCGGTCTGGCCGTTGCCGGAAATATCGTCCAGTTCGCCTTCGATCGTGAACAGCGCGGTCTTGCTGATCGTTTCCGGGCGTACGGGAACCCCGTGTACCGACCATTTCCCCTTGGGCAACTGGAATTCCTGGAAGACGACCTTGATCGTGTCGAGGTAATACTCGGCGGGCATGTCGAGCACCGCGTTGTACTCGTCGTAGAACCGGCGGTGGCCTTCGGCGCTGTCGCCATCGCCGCGGACCAGGTGGTTGTAGAACTGTTTATGCGCATCCATATGGCGATCCGGATTCATCGCCAGGAAGCTCGCGTGTTGCAGGAAGCCCGGGTAGACCTTGCGCATGAAGCCCGGATAGTTGGCCGGCACGCGCATGATGACCTGGTTGGAAAACCAGGAATGCGGACGTCCGGAGGCGAAATCATTCACTGCAGTCGGATTGCGGCGCGTGTCGATCGGACCGCCCATCATGATCATGGCTTTCGGCACGGCCTGGTCGTTCTCCGCAGCCATCAACGATACCGCCGCCAGCACCGGCACAGTGGGCTGGCAGACCGACATTACGTTCAGTTCCGGCGCAAGAAAGCGGATGAACTCGCGAATGTAGTCGACGTAGTCGTCGAGGTGGAAAGGTCCCCGGGCGAGCGACACCATCTTCGCGTCCACCCAGTCGGTGACCCAGACATCGTGGTCGGCCAGCGCGGTGCGCACCGTATCGCGTAACAGCGTGGCGAAATGCCCTGACAGGGGCGCCACGATCAGCAGCTTAGGCTGCTCAACGGCGACCACCTTGCGAAAATGCAGCAACTGGCAAAACGGCTTGTCGATCGCCACCTCGCGCTCGATCGCCACACGCTCGCCATTGACCAGGGCGTAATCGATGCCCCATGCCGGCTTCGGATAACGCCGCATCAGGCGCACGAACATTTCGCTGTTGGCGGCGATCGTGCGGGACAGCGGCGTGTAAGCCAACGGGCTCAGCGGATTGGTAAACAGGTGCCGCGCGGTGTCGGCCCAGGCCACTGCGGGCGCCATCACCGACTTCTGGAACTCGTGCAACTGATAGATCATCATGCCTCGTTTCGGAGACGGCTGAAAACGCCGTTTTTTCCCAAGGTGAAACGCCCAGAAAGCCGGACTGACGGACTGTAAAGACTCTGTCATGGAGCGTCAAGGTACCGATATGACCCGACTCCGGGTCTATAACGGTCCGAGCAGCGGTTCCTGCATGGCGGCGACCTGCTCGCGCAGCTCCAGAATCTGGTCCTGCCAGTATTTCGTGGTGTGGAACCAGGGAAAGGCCGCCGGAAAGGCCGGATCGGGCCAGCGGCGCGCGAGCCATGCCGAATAGTGGATCATGCGCAACGTGCGCAAGGCCTCGATGAGGCCGAGCTCGCGGCGATCAAGTTCCGCGAAATCCTCGTATCCGGCCAGCACGTCGGAAAGCTGCCGGGTCATGGCTGCGCGGTCGCCCGACAGGAGCATCCACAAGTCCTGCATGGCTGGGCCCGTGCGGGCGTCGTCGAAATCGACGAAATGCGGGCCGTCGTCCGTCCACAACACGTTACCGGGATGGCAATCGCCATGCAGCCGTAACTGGACGACGCTGCCCGCGCGATCGAAGCAATCGTGCACGCCGTCCAACGCCTGGTCGATCACGCTGGAATAAGCATCGTGAAGTTCGGCGGGAATCCATTCGCCATCCAGCAGAAACTCGCGCGGCGCCTCGCCGAAACTCTCGATGTCGAATGCGGGACGATGAACAAATGGCTTGATCGCGCCGACCGCATGAATGCGCCCGATGAAACGGCCCAGCCATTCCAGCGTGTCCGGATCGTCGAGTTCCGGTGCACGGCCGCCGCGGCGCGGATACAGGGCAAAGCGAAATCCCTCGAATGCATGCAAGGTCGAATTGCCCGTGACCAGCGCCGGCACGGCGGGAATCTCGCGCGCCGCCAGTTCCGCGGTGAAGGCATGCTCCTCGAGTATCTGTTCGTCGGTCCAGCGCGCCGGGCGGTAGAACTTGGCGACCAGCGGTTTTTCGTCTTCGATCCCTACCTGGTAAACCCGGTTTTCGTAGCTGTTCAGGGCGAGCAAGCGCCCGTCGGTGCGCAATCCGGTGGAATCGATCGCGTTCAGGATCAGGTCTGGCGTGAGTGTGGCGTAGGGCGCGGCGGTTTCGGTCATGGCGCGACGATACGCGAAGTCCGCTCTTCAAAAATCCAAGAATTCACCGCAAGACACGAAGAGCACGAATAGAACCGAAAAGTGAAGGCGGCTTGCCCGCTACTCGAAGGTGAGTTTGCGATCCCGAATCAGCTTACCCCACTTGGCAAGATCGACACGAATGCGATCGTGCAACTGTTGCGGCGTGCTTGGCACGGGTTCGTAGCCGAGGCGTCGGATCGCGTTCTGCACGATGCTGTCAGCCAGGGTATCGGTCAGGGCATTGCCCAGCCGAGACACGACTTCTATTGCCAACTTTGAAGGCCCCACGAGAGCGAACCAGGACGTAGCCTCGTAACCTGTCAGGCCCTGCTCTGCAAAGGTTGGCACGGCGGGAAGTGCGGCGGCGCGCGCAGGAGAGGTTACGCCGAGCGCCTTGATCTTGCCGCTTTCGATGGATGAAATTGCAGATCCCATCGAAGCGAACAGCAATGGTACTTGACCGCCGAGCAGATCGACCATGGCCTGAGCGCCACCCTTGTAGGGCACGTGAGTCATTTCGGTCTGTGACATTGCCAGGAAAAGCTCGGCCGCCAGATGACCAGAACCACCAACCCCCGAGGTACCGAAGGAAAACGCGCCCGGCTTCCCCTTCAGCATTGAGATGAGCTTCGGCAGGTTGTCAACGGGCACCGAAGGATGTGCCACCAGAACGCTGCCACCGCCGGCCACTGAACCGATAAGCGTAAAACTGGACAACGGGTCGTAGCTCAACTTGCGCACGTTGGGAAGAATCGTGAGCGCTCCGGAGTCCACCAAATGCAGCGTGTATCCATCTGGAGTGGCACGTGCCACGTATTCGGCAGCGATCGCCGCTCCCGCGCCGGGCCGGTAGTCGAACATCAGAGACTGCCCAAGTTTCGCCTCCAGCTTTGCCTGAAGCTGCCGGGCTACCCCATCCGCGGCGCCGCCAGTGGGATAACCCAGCACCAGTTTGATCGGCTTTTCCGGCCAGGTTGGAGATTGAGCCCGAGTGCGCGCCGCAAAAGAAATCAAAGGCGCCGCGAGAGCGAGCCAAAGCAGCGTCCGTCGTCTGGCAAAGGATTTCGACATTATCTGCCTCCCGAGGCAAAGCACCTTATTCGACCCGCATCACCGGCGCGCAACGCTCTTGCGCGCGTCGAGGCGGGGTTAGACCCTGAGGTTTCCCCGCATTTTCATTGAGGTGCGCAAGCGTGTTGAGCTTGCGCCCTCAATGGCGGGATCGCCGCCCAAGGCGTGAGTTGATTGA
>JAYVMZ010000367.1:0-2546 GCA_043758735.1 Betaproteobacteria bacterium | reverse complement strand
GCATCCACGTAATCCGCACCGGCGTTCTTTATGCGTTCGGCAAACACCTTGGTCTCGATCGGCGAGATGGAACTCATGTCGACGACAATCTTGCCCGCGGACAATCCTTCCGCGACCCCGTCCTTGCCGAAAAGTGCCTTCTCGACGTCCGGCGTGTCCGGCACCATGGTAATGATGATGTCGGCTTTCTGCGCGACTTCCTTCGCCGACGCACAGGCCTTCCCGCCCGCCGCCGTCAGGTCCTGCGGCACGCCACTGCGGCTCGCCAGGAATAGCGTGTGGCCGCCCTTGATCAGATTGGCAACCATGGGCTTGCCCATGATGCCCAGACCGATGAATCCTACATTCATTTTTTTCTCCTTAGATCCAAGTCAAAACCCAACACGGAGGCACGGAGGACACGGAGAACACAGAGAAAAACTTATTCGGGAATAGATGCCGACTGGAAGAAGCATGATGTCCGATGTCGCAAATATTCACCCTGATCTTTTCGCTTTCGATTTCTCCGTGTCCTCTGTGTTCTCCGTGCCTCCGTGTTGGGTGTAGGTTTTAGAGGTAGGGCTTTAGCCAGCCGAGCCCGGCTTCGGTGTTGCCGGCGGGGCGGTACTCGCAGCCGATCCAGCCCTGGTAGCCGATCTTGTCGAAGAACTGGAACAGGAACGGATAATTGATCTCGCCTGTGCCGGGTTCATGGCGCCCAGGCGTATCCGCGAGCTGCATGTGGCCGATTTTGGCCAGGTTCTTTTCGACCGTGGTAGCCAGGTCGCCCTCCATGATCTGCATGTGGTAAATATCGTACTGGAACAGCAGATTCGGCACGTTTGCGTAATGCATGATGTCGAAGGCCTGGCGCGAATAATTCAGGTAGAACCCGGGGATGTCGCGCGTATTGATGGCTTCAATCAGCAGCTTCAGGTTCTGTTTTGCGAGTTCCTTGCCAGCGAATTGCAGGTTGGCGATGTAAGTTTCCCGCATCTTGTCATCGCCGACGCCGCGCGGCTTGAGGCCGGCCATGCAGTGGATCTGGGTGGCGCCGAGCGCCTTTGCATATTCCAGCGTCTTGCCGATGTTGTCCTGGAACTGACCAACCTTGGCGGGATCGCAGGCCAGGCCGCGGTCGCCGGCGGCGAAATCGCCCGGCGGCATGTTGAACAGCACCATCTGCAGCTCGTGCTTGTCCAGTTGCTCGCGGATCTGCGCCGCGGGGAAATCATAGGGAAACAGGAACTCGACCCCGCGGAATCCGGCTTTCGCCGCGGCGCCGAAGCGGTCCAGAAAGCCGACCTCGTTGAACATCATCGACAGGTTGGCGTTGAATTTAGGCATGCATCCTCCCGGGATTTTTTGGTTTCAGGTTGGCGGGAGAGGCAATTATAGCCGCCCGCGCCGTTATAATCGGCCTCCGGATCCAACCGCAGGGCAGATGTCCATGAAATTCAGGGGTACCGAATCCTACGTCGCCACCGAGGACCTGATGATGGCGGTCAACGCCGCCGTCACCCTGGAGAGGCCGCTGCTGATCAAGGGCGAGCCCGGCACGGGCAAGACCATGCTGGCCATGGAAGTCGCAAGGGCGCTGGACCGCCCGCTGTTGCAGTGGCACGTCAAATCCACATCCAAGGCACAACAGGGGCTCTATGAATACGATGCGGTATCGCGCCTGCGCGATTCGCAGCTTGGCGACGGCCGCGTCCACGACATCGCCAACTACATCAGGCGCGGCCCGTTGTGGGATGCCTTCGATTCCGAGCGCCAGGCGGTCCTGCTGATCGACGAGGTGGACAAGGCCGACATCGAGTTCCCGAACGACTTGTTGCGCGAATTGGACCGCATGGAGTTCTACGTCTACGAGACGCAGAAGCTGGTCAAGGCAAAGCACCGGCCGACAATTATCATCACCAGCAACAACGAGAAGGAACTTCCGGACGCATTCCTGCGCCGCTGCTTTTTCCACTACATCAAGTTCCCCGACAAGGAGACGATGCAGCGCATCGTCGACGTGCATTTCCCCGACCTGAAGAAAGCGCTGCTGCGCGAGGCGCTGGAGGTATTTTTCGAGATCCGCGAGGTTCCGGGCCTGAAGAAGAAGCCCTCCACGTCGGAACTGCTCGACTGGCTGAAGCTGCTCATGGCGGAGGATATCTCGCCGGAAACGCTGCGCGGCAAAGACCCGTCGAAGATCATGCCGCCGCTCGCCGGCGCGCTGCTGAAGAACGAGCAGGATGTCCACCTGTTCGAGCGCCTTGCGTTCATGTCGCGGCACAATCGCTAGCCGCCTGCACATGTTCCGCCTGCTGTCGGTCTTGCTGCTGCTAGCCGGTGCAT
Organism: Betaproteobacteria bacterium; assembly: GCA_043758735.1. Classification (GTDB taxonomy): domain Bacteria; phylum Pseudomonadota; class Gammaproteobacteria; order Burkholderiales; family JACQAP01; genus JACQAP01. Next base: position 221 of record JAYVMZ010000367.1, on the reverse strand, counting down.
CGTTGCCAGTGCTGGCCAATGGCGCCAGCGCGCTGCAGCCGGTTACGCTGCAACTGAACTGGAAGCACCAATTCCAGTTCGCCGGCTATTACGCCGCCATTGAACGCGGGTTCTACCGAGAAGCGGGCTTCGACGTGCGCTTGCAGGAGGTGCAGGGCGGGCATGACCCGATCGATGCAGTGTTGTCCGGCGCCGCGGATTACGGCGTCGGGGCATCCGAG
>JAYVMZ010000366.1:0-6937 GCA_043758735.1 Betaproteobacteria bacterium | reverse complement strand
GGCCGCAAGCGCCTGATAGTTCCGGCAGATATCACGCAATCCAGGCCACATCTCCCGCGCCTGTCCCTATAAACGATCCGCAAGCCGGAAGGATGACGGCGCAAGGCTCAGGGCAGCGGGCGCTCCCCAGCGAACAATTGCTCGATGCGTTCGCGTTCCCGGATCAGATGCATTGTGCCGCCGTCGACCATGACTTCGGCGGCCCGTGCCCGGCTGTTGTAGTTGGAACTCATGGTCATGCCATAGGCGCCTGCCGACATGACCGCAAGCAGGTCGCCTTCGTCCAACGCGAGTTCGCGGTCGCGCGCCAGGAAATCGCCGGTTTCGCATATCGGCCCGACAATCTCGTAATGCCTGGGTCGGGCGGTCGATGGCCTGACCTCGCGGACGTCGTGGTAAGCGTCGTACAGCGCCGGGCGGATCAGGTCGTTCATGGCGGCATCGACCACCGCGAAGTTGCGCGCGTCGCCGTGCTTGAGATACTCCACGCGCGTCAGCAGCAACCCGGCGTTGCCGACCAGTGAGCGCCCGGGTTCGAGCAGGATCTGCTGGCGGCGCCCGCCGACGCAATCGAGCAGTGCCTTTACGTACGCGTCGGGCGGCGGAGGCATTTCGTCGCGATAGCGGATGCCCAGCCCGCCGCCTAGATCCAGATGCTTGAGCTCGATGCCTTCGGCGGCGAGCTTGTCCACCAGCTCCAATACTTTCCTGAATGCATCGATGAAAGGCGCCAGTTCGGTCAACTGCGAGCCGATGTGGCAGTCGATGCCGACGACTTCCAGATCGCGCAGCGCGTGAGCCTTGCGATAGATGCGCAGTGCCTCGCCAAAGGCAACGCCGAATTTGTTTTCCTTCAGGCCCGTCGAGATATAAGGATGCGTTTTGGCATCGACGTCGGGGTTGACGCGAATGCTCACCGGCGCCTTGCGGTTTGATTGACGCGCGACGTCGTTGAGTCTTTCCAGTTCGCTTTCCGACTCAACGTTGAAGCACATGACGCCGGCGGCGAGTGCCTGGCGCATGTCGTCGCGGGACTTGCCCACGCCGGAGAACACGACCTTGCCGGGATCGCCACCGGCTGCGATCACGCGCGCCAGCTCGCCCCCCGAGACGATGTCGAAGCCGCTGCCCAGCCGCGCGAACACATTCAGGATGGCGAGATTCGAATTCGCCTTCATCGCGTAGCAGATCAGGTGCGCACGACTTCCGAAAGCCTGGTCATAGCTGCGGTAGGCGCGTTCGAGCATCGCGCGTGAATAGACGAAGCAGGGCGTGCCGAATTGCGCGGCGATTTGCGACAACGCGACGTCCTCGGCGAAAAGTTCGCCGTCGCGGAGGGAAAAGGCGTTCACTTCTCGATGGTTCCTTCTTCGGTTTTTCTCGGTTCGTGCTTCTTCGGCTTGTCGCTGTCTTTCGGCAGGTAAAGTGATCCCTTCTGCCCGCAAGCGGACACGAGCAAGGCAAGCACGATCAGAATGCAGAAGCGGCGCATGGAGGACTCCCGGACGGAGGCCGAGTTTAGCACGGCGAATTGTCTCAACCGGACTGACACTAAATCGCTAACCCGAAATCTGCCCTTTGCAGGATAGTCAGATATCCATGTAGTAGAGGCCCATGCGGTTGAGTTCAGCGCAGGCTTCGCGATAATGAGGCGCTACGGACGCGACGATTTTCCAGAAGCGCCGCGAGTGGTTCATCTCGATGAGGTGGGCGAGTTCATGGACGACGACATAGTCGATGGTCGGCTGGGCGGCCTGGATGAGCCGCCAGTTCAACCGGACTTCGCGCTTGGCATTGCAGCTGCCCCAGCGCGTTCGCGCACTTGAAAGGAACAGACGGGGTACGGGGACCTCCAGCCTGGGCGCCAATGCGCTGATGCGGTCGATGAAATTCGCCAGCGCATGGCGGCGGTACCATTTGACCACCGCGGCTTTTACCGAATCCATGTGGGCGGGATCCGCGAGCGAGATTTGCAAGCGGTCTCTGTCCTGCAAGGTGGCCAGGCTTGCAATCCCGTCCTGCGTCAATTCCAGGCTCAGGTCGCGGCCGAGGTACCTGATCCGGTCGCCTTGCGTCCAGGTCTGGTTGCGCGCCGGAAATGCGCTCCAGACATCCAGCTTCTTCAGCACCCAGTCCTCCGCGTCGCGGATGACGCCGACGATGCGCCGCTCTGAACTGCGCCATGGCGCGCTGACCGTCAGGCCATGTTCGTCCACGGTCAGCACGATGCTGCGGCGCTGCTGGCTGCGTTTCAGGAGGTAGGCGACATCGCGGTCGCGCAGCCGGATACTCTTCGGCTCGCAAACCGCGGTGACCGGGAACAGATCGCTTATGAGCGAGCGTTGCCGAGGCGGGTGACTTCGTTTTCTATCCAGTCTTCTGCTTTCCGGTTCACGTCGTCCGGGGCCATCCCCGCCGGATCGATCACCGGGCCGATGCTCACGGTGATGGTCCCGGGATATTTTACGAAGGAATTTCTGCCCCAGACGGTTCCCGCATTATGCGCGATCGGCAGCACGGGCGTGCCGGTCTTGCTGGCCAGCCATGCGCCGCCAAGATGATAGCGGCCGCGCTTGCCGGGAGCGATCCGCGTGCCTTCCGGGAATACGACGATCCACCAGCCGTCGGACAAGCGGCTTCGACCCTGCTCCAGCGTTTGCTTGAGCGCGCGCGTGGCCGAGCCGCGGTCGATCGCAATCGGACTCATCATCGCCAGGCCCCAGCCGAAGAACGGCACGCGCAGCAATTCGCGTTTGAGCACCCAGACCTGAGGCGGAAGAATAACTTGATACGCCAGCGTTTCCCAGGCCGACTGGTGCTTGGACAAGACGATGCATGGGTCGTGCGGAAAATTCTCGCGCCCGATCACGCGGTAGCGCACGCCGCAAATCGCCCATGCCATGCCGATGACCAGATGCGACCAGGCCGTGATGATGCGATAGCGCGTGATCGGCTTGAAGGGGAAAGTGAGCAGCGAGATGACGGCGAAAATCACCGTGACGGCGAAGCGCAGGACTTCGTAGACGACCGAGCGCAAGAATGCCGCCGCCTTCATGCAACGATGTGGCGTACCGCCTCGGCCAGATCCGCGAACACCGGTGTTCCCTCGGGCAGTCCGCCGGCTGTCTGGGTCTTGGTGCCCTTGCCGGTCAGCACCAGCATCGGTTGCGCGCCCACGCTCGCCGCGGCCTGCAGGTCACGCAGGGAATCGCCGACGCTGGGCACGCCGGCGAGATCGACGTTGAAGCGCTGCGATATGTCGGTGAACATGCCCGGCTTCGGCTTGCGGCAATCGCAATTCGCCTCTGCCGAATGCGGGCAGTAAAACAAGGCGTCGATGCGTCCGCCCACCTGCGCGAGGACGCGGTACATCTTGTCGTTGATCGCGTTCAGCGCGCCCATGTCGAGCAGCCCGCGTCCGATGCCGGACTGGTTGGAAGCGACCACCACCCGGTATCCCGCATGGTTGAGCTTCGCGATCGCCTCCAGGCTGCCCGGGATCGGCTTCCACTCCGAGGTGTTCTTGATGAACTGATCGCTATCCTGGTTGATGACGCCGTCGCGATCGAGGATGACCAGCTTCATGGGAAGGTGAACGGTGAACGGTGAACGGTGAACGGCGAACGGAAAAAGCGAAGCAACTTTAGTGATGATTTTACCGTTCACTGTTCCCTGTTCACGCATCATCATGCGGAAAGCTTGGAGATGTCGGCGACCTGGTTCATCAGGCCTTCCAGCTTGCGCAACAGGGCAATGCGGTTCGCCCGGACCCCGGGGTCCTGATCCATGACCATGACCCCGTCGAAGAAAGCGTCCACCCTGGGGCCGAGCTGCGCAAGTTCTTTCAAGCGCTCGCCGGCGATGTCGATACTGAATCCTGCGGATATCGATTGCATTGCGGCAAAAAGCTGCTTCTCGGCATCGAGTTGCATGGAAGCCAGCGCGGGTTCAGACAGGCCGCCATCGCCCGCGGTCTTGAGGATGTTGCGGATTCTCTTGTGGGCTGCCGCCAGGGTCTTCCCTTCGGGGAGTGCCTTGAAGGCCTTGACCGCATGCAGCAGGGGCACCACTTCGTTCAAATAAGGCGTGTGCTCCACGACGGATTCGATTTCATCGGGAAGAAAGCCCTGGTCCCGCAAAAGCCCCCTGAGGCGATCCCTGATGAACGCGAGCAATTCGTCGTAAAGCTTCCCTGTCGATGGGTGGCCCATCGCGGTCAATGCAGGCTCCAGCAGGTCCGTTCCGATATTTATCTTTAACGGCTTCTCGACCAGGATTCGAACGATGCCGAGCGTTTGTCGGCGCAGCCCTAGCGGATCCTTGTCGCCAGTGGGGGGCTGACCGACCCCAAACATTCCGACCAGAGTCACCAATTTATCGGCGAGAGCGACGGCAATGGCGACGTTGTCGTCGGGGAGTGCGTCGCCCGCGAAGCGTGGCCGATAATGTTGCTCGATAGCGTCGGCCACCTTGGCGTCTTCGCCGTCGGCCAGCGCGTAGTAGCGGCCCATGATGCCCTGCAGCTCCGGGAACTCACCGACCATGTTGGTCACGAGGTCCGCCTTGGCCAACAGGGCGGCGCGATCCGCCAGTGCGACATCGGCCCCGATTTTCTGCGCAATGATTTTCGCCAGCGTGCGAACGCGCCCGACCCTGTCGAGCTGGCTGCCCAGCTTGTTGTGATAGACGACATTGCCCAGTTGCGTAACGCGCTCGGTCAGTTTTATTTTCTTGTCGGTTTCGAAAAAGAAACGCGCGTCAGCCAGGCGCGGCCTGACCACTCGCTGATTGCCCTCGACGATGTTCTTCGAGTTGGCGAGCCGCATGTTGGAGACGATCAGAAAATTGTTGGTCAGCCTGCCGTTCACATCGAACAGCGGGAAATACTTCTGGTTCTGCCGCATCGTCAGGATCAGGCATTCCTGCGGAACGCCCAAGTATGTGGGTTCGAATTCGCCAATGTAGACCGTCGGGAATTCGACCAGGCCGGTGACTTCATCGAGCAGCGGCGCGTAATCGGCTTCCGGTCCGAGGGAGGACTTGAGCGCTTGCGCCTTCTCGGATAGCTGTCTTGCAACTTCGCTCTTGCGCTTGTCGAACTCGGCGATGACATATCCATCGTTCTCGAGCCGAGCCTCGTATTCGTCCGCGCGGTCGAGTGAAATATCCTTCGCCGCCTCAACCTGGAATCGATGGCCATGGGTAACGCGCCCGGCGGACAGGCCTAGCGCCGTAACGCCAAGTACCTTGTCGCCATGCATTGCGACCAATCCGTGTGCAGGCCGCACAAATTTCACGGTCGTCGTACCGTCCGCCAGCTGATAGCTCATGACCTTTGGTATGGGCAGTTTCGCGATCGCGTCCTCGATCGCCTTGGCCAGGGCTTGTTCGAGCGATTGGCCCACGGCCACGGTGCGCAAGTAAACGCTGTCGGCCTTGCCGTCCGGCTTGATCGCCAGCGAATCCGTACCGACCCGCGTATTCACGGGCACATCGGCAAGCTGTTCGCGCCCCATGCCTGCCAGCTTCTTGCGCAGCGCATCGCTCCAGCCGCCGTCTTCCTTGCGCGAGACGGCGACCGGCATAAGTTTCTGTTCGAGCGGGCGGTCGACTCCCCTGGGCAGGACGGAATAGATGTAGACCGCCAGGCGCCGCGGGGTAGCAAAGGCTTTCGCCTTGGAAGTGGCGTCGAGCAGGCCGTTGCTCTTCAGGCCCTCGACAATGCCCCCCGCAAAAGCATCGCCCAGGCGCTTGAGCGCTTTCGGCGGCAGTTCTTCGGTGAACAGTTCGACCAGGAGGTTGGCGCTCATGCGGGGGCCGTTGTTTCTTTTTCCACCAGAGCCGCTTTCATGGTTTCAACGTCGACACCGAGTTTTTGCAGCTGCTCAGGTTTGCTCATCGGGAAGCCGTTGCGCAGCCGCGAATCGAAGTAAGCCTGCGACACGCCGCGCGCGAGATTGCGGATGCGGCCGATGTAGGCCGCACGCTCGGTAACGGAAATCGCGCCGCGTGCATCGAGAAGGTTGAACGTGTGCGCGGCTTTAAGCACCATTTCGTAGGCGGGGAGCGCCAGTTGCGCGGCCATCAGCCGTTTGGCTTCGGATTCATAATCGCTGAAATGCTGGAACAGCACCGCCGTATTGGACTGCTCGAAGTTGTACGTCGACTGTTCGACTTCATTCTGGTGGTAGACGTCGCGGTAGGTGAGTCCCGGCGTCCAGACCAGGTCGAATACGTTCTCGACGCCTTGAAGGTACATCGCCAGACGTTCGATGCCGTAGGTGATCTCGCCGGTGATCGGTTTGCAGTCGAGGCCGCCGACCTGCTGGAAGTAAGTGAATTGCGTGACTTCCATGCCGTCGAGCCAGACCTCCCAGCCCAGCCCCCACGCGCCGAGCGTCGGATTCTCCCAGTCGTCCTCGACGAAGCGGATGTCGTGCACCTGCGGATCGATGCCGAGCGCGCGCAGCGAATCCAGGTAAAGGTCGATGATGTCGAGCGGCGACGGTTTCAGCACCACCTGGAACTGGTAGTAGTGCTGCATGCGATTCGGATTCTCGCCATAACGGCCGTCCTTCGGCCGGCGCGAGGGCTGCACATAGGCGGCACGCCAGGGTTCGGGCCCGATGGCGCGCAGAAAAGTCGCGGTGTGCGAAGTCCCGGCGCCGACTTCCATGTCGTAGGGTTGCAGGATCGCGCAGCCACGCTCACCCCAGTAGCGCTGCAGCGTTAGAATCACTTCCTGGAAGTTCAACATCGATGAATTCTGCGAAAAAATCGGGACTTGAGCGTCCCGAAGGAAAGCCTGAATTGTACTCAAAACCGCTCGCTTTAACGAGGATGGTCCAATGACGCCGCGACTGTTCACCGTGCTGTTTGCGCTGGTGCTCCCTCTGTGGTTGCCCGTCGTCGCTGCATCCGGGGAAGTGGCCGCGTC
>JAYVMZ010000365.1:0-2150 GCA_043758735.1 Betaproteobacteria bacterium | reverse complement strand
CTGGCCACCATGCCATCGCCACGCCGAGTGGCACTCCGATCACGACAGCAGCGAAATAGCCGCTGAGAACAACAGACAGACTGGCCATCAAATGCCCGCCGAGTGCAGGCCCCAGATAGCCGCCCGATATCCGCTGGAAAGCATCGACGACCGCCTCCGGTGAAGGAAGCAGGAAAGGACTCACCATTCCGCGGGCGGTGGCCGTCCACCAGAGAACCGCAACTGTTCCGACGGATAGAATGCCGCACCCCATCCGCGCGACCGTTGGGAGCATGGGAAACCCACTCATTGGACCACGATCTCGTCCCGGATCAGATCCCAGACCTGGCCGCGCAATTCCTGGAACTCGGGTTGACGCATCACGACGTCGAGCGGTTGACCTCGCCAGTGATGTTCCCCCGCCGTGTCTCGTACGTTGATGATCCTCTTGATTCGACCAGGCCGGCGCGTCATCACAACGACGCGATCCGCCAGGTAAACTGCTTCTTCCACGCTGTGCGTAATAAACAGTACCGTCGGTTTCTGATCGAGCCAGATCCGGACAAGCTCCTCCTGCATGATCGTGCGATTCTGTGCGTCGAGAGCTGCAAAAGGCTCGTCCATCAGCAGGATGCGCGGCCGCAACACGAAACTCCGCGCGATCGCAACACGCTGTTGCATGCCGCCGGACAGTTGCCGCGGATAGTGATTCTCAAAGCCCACAAGGCCGCAGATCTCGATATAGTACGAAATCAGCCGCTCACGCTCCTGGTGGTCCACTCCATTGGTGCGCAATCCGAACTCGATGTTTTCGCGGACGCTCTTCCAGGGGAACAGCGAGAAATTCTGGAAGACGATGGCTTTGTCGGGGCCAGGGCCTCTGATCTTGTCTTCGCCCAGCGAAATATCGCCGCAAGTGGGCAGCATCAATCCGGAGGTGAGATGCAGAAGAGTGCTCTTGCCGCAACCGGAAGGTCCGACGATCACCAGGAATTCGCCATCGTCGACCCGAAAGGATATGTCGTCGATTGCAAGAGTTTCCTCAACACCGCCGCAGACCTTACCGCTGAACTGCATGGAGACGTTTCGATATTGGACATTGTTCAACACGAACCACCTCCCTAGTGAAGAGTTAGGCTGCGGTCGACCGCACGGACATATGCGGCCGACCGCACGGACACTGAAAAACCTAGGTGCCGTCCTTGACCACTTGCTGCAGGAACGATCCATCGACATAGGGTCTGAAGTCCGGCTTCTCCTTCAGGCGTCCCATTCGGATGAAGAAATCGGCAATCCCCTCATATGACTTGACCAGATACGACTTCTCGCCAGGCGCTGACGGCATCAGCAGCTTCACCTGTTCTTCGGCGGGGATGACCCTCAATACCGAGCGAAGTTCTTCTTTCAGGATCGAGGGCGACAGATTGAAACCGCGAAACGCGTCCCACTTCTGGTACAGCGCGTGGGTACGGTCGGGATCCTGCTTCATCCAGTGGATTGCATCGTTATTCGCTTTCAGCCATTTGACGACGAGATCGGGATGGGTTTTGGCGAACTCCTGCGTCACGACCCACACGGTCGAAACGCTGAGTCCGGCTTGTTTGCCGTCGCATAAAGACTTGTTGCCGCGCTCCTTCAGGGCCGTGCTTTGTGGTGGCCAAACCTGGGCGAGATCCCCCTGACCTGCTGCAAACGCCGACACCGTTGCGGCCTGCTCGCTCGGAATGATGCTGATGTCGCTCATGCTGACGCCGAGCTTGCGCATGCACGCCTCAAACATGTAGTGGCCGGTCGAGAGCGTCGTGACAAAAACCTTGGCACCCTTGAGTTTCTGAGGATCTGCCTGCACGGCAGCGACGTAGTCCGGACGGCCGACGAGTTCATGAACTTCGGCCTCCTCGTACAGCATGCCGATCGTGATCACGCCGAGCGACGAGGCACCGATGACGGCGGGCGGCGCGCCGAGAAATGCAATATCCCATTCCTTTGAAGCGGCAGCCTGAACGATCGGTCCGCCGCTTGGCAGAAATTTCATCTCCGGATCGATTCCGTATTTATCGAAAAAGCCCATCTCCTTCGCCACGTAATTGACGAACCCCGGATAGTTGGTCTGGGTGTAGGTACGCACCTTTTGCAGCGGCTGCGCCACGGCCCCCAGAGTGAGCAGGATT
>JAYVMZ010000364.1:0-3197 GCA_043758735.1 Betaproteobacteria bacterium | reverse complement strand
ATCCGCGTGCCCGCCAGCCGGCCGGCATTCGAAGGCAAGTCGGCACTGGATCAGCTTAACAAGTCGGAGCTGATGGAACTGGCGAAGCAGCAGGGGTTCTGCGGCACGACGGTTGTGGACGGGAACATCTGCCGCTGGTTGCGCAAATACGATTTCCAGCCGCCGAGCGGCGCCAACGACATCGGCCGCATGGAATTCGAAACCCCCGATCGCGTGCTCGAATTCGGCGTCGAAGCGGAGTATTTCGAGATCTGGGAACGTCTGCCCGGCAGCAACGGCAAGACGTTTGCCCTGCGCGAATCCGACGATCCGTTGTCGATGCTGCTCGGCGCTGGCGAATACGTGATGTCCGTGCGCCCGCGCACCGCGAGCCTGCCGGTCGCATCCGATCTCGTAACGCTCGCGGCTGGCAAAAACGGGCAGGTTCTGCGCGATATGCTGGATTTCGAAATCTCATTCGGCCGGCGGGTGACGGCCGATGAATGGAAAATAGAATTGTCGACACTGCCGTGGCGACAAGGCCGCGTGATGCCGCTCGGCGGCCCCTGACCCCTGCCCTATAACCAGCGGCGCACGCGGGACTGGTAGGCGGCAAAGTCCGCGCCGAACTTTGCGAGCAGCATGCGTTCTTCCGGAACGATCTGGAAACGGGTGATGTAGAGCACGAACAGTGGCGCCAGCAGGTAAGCCACGCCGTTGGCCAGGAGGGTCGCCCATCCGAGCAAAATCAGCAGCAGGCCGAGATACATCGGATTGCGCGTGATGCGGTAAATGCCCGAAACCACCAGAGAAGTCGTGGATGCGGGTTTGAGCGGATTGATCGTCGTATTCGCGCGCAGGAACACGACGAGGCCCACCAGATCGCAACCCAGGCCTGCGACCATGAAAGCGAGCGCCGCGCCGATGCGCAACATGCGCGGCACCTCGACTGGCCCAACGATGCGCAACGTCAGCCACATCAGCAGCGCGATGCCGAGCGCGACCAGCGGCGGCGGGATTTTCAGTTCAAGAACGGATTGGGAAGCGGGCGTCACTTGGTCTCCCGACCTGGCGTATTGGTCTGGTGCGAATTATGGCGTGCAAGCCTGCCCCCTACGCCTTCCGGCGGGCGGCATCCGATCCCGTCGGCGGAATCGAATAGGTGCCGACGACATGCGCAACCGGCTCGTCTATTCCTTCCGAGTACAGCGACACCTCGCCGACCGCCAGCGACCGGCCCAGTTTCATCAGCTTGCAAACGCCGATAACGGCGCGATCCGCCGCGGGCTTGCGCATGAAGTTGATGGTGAGACTGGTGGTGACGGTCAGCGGAACGATGCCAATCTCGCCGAGGATGGCTACGTACAGCGCGACGTCGGCGACCGCCATGAGCACCGGCCCGGACACGGTGCCGCCCGGGCGCAATTCGTGGGGGCCGACTTCATGCCTGATGGTCGCGGCCATGCCGCCGACAGCTTCAACGGTGCACTTGGTCTGCGGAAACTCCGCGGCCAGGAATTCGATAATCTCTGCTTTGGATGCCATGCGTTCTTTTTCCAAATCCTGCCACGATGCCGGGCAGCCGAAGCGGCGAGCCCATGGCTATTCTTGCAGGCCGGCCGACACCGTGCAATCCATACCCGGCCTTACTCGTGCAGCCAGCTCTGGCCGGCCAGTACCGCCACCTTGTCGAAATTGCGGATCAGCTTGAACAACTGCGGCAGGCGCGACAACTCGACTCCGATCGCGCCGAGTGTGCGCAGGTCGAAGTCGCCGACCCGGTACAGCATGCGTCCGTGCTCGATCCTCCGCGCCTGCTCCAACAGGTCGTCAAGCGCGATCTTCATGTCGAAGCTGTCGATCTTGCCCCTGATGCAAATCTGCAGGCCGGATCCCTTTGACCGGCCTTCATCACTTAGCAAAATCCCCACGCTCGAGAAGACGTGAGGCAAGATAGCCAACGACGAGCCCCCAGAACGGGGCCCCGATATTGAAAATCGGTATGTCAGCGACCGTTACGAGAAACGTCACCAGCGCGCCGAGCGCGAAGCGGTCGCGGAAAGCTACCGTGAAGGCGTTTTGCAGCACGCGTAGCATTGCCAGGCCCGCGAGTGCCGCGATGAAACCTTTGGGGGTCGCGAGCATGAGGCGCGTGAATACCGGGGCGAACAAGCCGAACCCGAGTGCGAGCAGCCCGACGAATATCCCTGCGGTGTACTGCCGGTGCCGCTCCCCCGACGCAGAGATGATCGCATTCACCGGGCCGGTCAGGCAGCTCGACACCGCGCCAACGAAGGCGGCGAGGATCGAGCCCGCGCCGCAAGCCGCAGCAATCGCGTTCACCGGCGGCTCGTGGCCCGCGCTGCGCAGCACTGAGACCCCCTGCCCGTTCTGGACCACGAGCACGGTGATCGCGAGCGGCACCACGAGCTCGATCATCGCGTTCCAGGAAAACGCCGGCACATAGAGGTTCGGTCGCACGAACACGGCAGTGCCGACGCCCGGCCCGAAGCGGCCGAGCACCCAAACCATGACCGCGCCGACGACGAGCGCGCCGATCAGCGGCGGCAGGAGTCGCGACATCCGCTGCGAAGCGCCGAGCGCGAGAAACGCCGCGACCATCGGCGCCACGATCCAGACGTCGTCGCGAACCGCATACACGAGATCGAGGCCGAAGCGCAGGAACACCCCCGCCACCATCCCCATGACAATGGGCATGGGTACCGTCTCCATCGCCCGGCGCACCCATCCGGAGAGTCCGAGCGCGAGCATGAGGACGCCGGTCGCGACGAAGGCGCCGATCACCTCCGGCCAGGAGAGATGGCCGAGCGCCGGGCCGATAAGCACCGTGCCGGGGATCGTCCAGAAGAAGACGAGGGGTTGCCGGTAATGCCAGCAAAAGGCGATGCTGATGAGCCCGTTGACGAAAAACGCGCCGAAGGTCCAGGACGCGAGATCCGAGGAAGATAGCCCCCCGCGCGTGCCCACTGCGAGGATGATCGCCAACGGCCCGGAGGCGGCGAACAGAAATGCGACCACGGCGTTGACGAAATAAACGCCGCCGAAATCGGAGAAAACCGCGGACAGACCACGGTTTTGTTGTTGGTTACGAGTCACCTGTTTAGCCTGAAGTTCCAACACCCGTTGGGCGAATTCGTCCTACGAGACAGGTACTTGCCGTGAATGTGTGGTACCGGCGTCTGTCTACATCCGGATGT
>JAYVMZ010000363.1:0-2143 GCA_043758735.1 Betaproteobacteria bacterium | reverse complement strand
ATGAATTCCGGATACGATGCGAGCGCAGCCTGCGCGATCGACGCCACGCCGAGGTTCTGCGCGGCGAGCATGAAATTCGATACATACAATCCGCAATCCACCGCGCCGTAAACGCCAAGTTCCTCATCGGTGGTGATCAGCGCGACATGCGGCGCGCCGAAAAAGCGGAAATTCTCCAGCGATTGCTGCGCCGCAGACGCCTTGTCCTCCCGGCCGATGCCGAGCGCCTGATAGAGCTGCACGCCGCATACCTTGCGCCGCTCGCGATAGATGCCCTCATAGCGTGACGGAAAAGGGAAATCCGGCTTCGTTGGCGCACCCTGGGCCGCATGCGCATGGAGCGCCGCGCGAAACCGCTCGATCGCCTCGCCGCTCACCAGCAAAACCTGCCAAGGCTGACAATTGCACCAGGACGGCGTCTGCTGGGCCAAAGCCAGAATATTTTCGATAGTGGCTCGGGGCACGGGCTGCGGCAGAAACTGCCGACAGCTATAGCGACTGCGGACGACATCTTCAAAGTCCATGTCGAAGCCCTCTGAGACTTTTCCGTTTACTGCATGATTCCAACTGTTCACTCATCAGTCTTCCTTCGCGTCCTTTCCTGCCTTTCCTCTGCGTCCTCTGCGTCAACGCTTTTTCTGCCGGCCTTTGGCCGGCTTTTTCGCCAGCTTTTTCTTCACGGACCACGCCTTGTCGGCATGCTCCGGCTTGAAGCGCTCGTCGGGTTCCACCTGCAACGCGATGGTTAGCCGATTGCCGGCATTGGCGATCGCGACGACCTCGGCCAGCTCCGCCAGCATTTCGTCGTCGAGCCCGTGCTTGCGCGCGGCGAAGGTGTGCGAATTGATGCAATAGTCGCAGTTATTGTTGATGCTGACTGCGAGATAGATCAGTTCCTTGGTGAGCGGGTCCAGCCGGGACGGCTTCACCATGACCTCCTTCATCTGCCCCCAGAAACGCTTGAGCACCGGCGGATTCGAGGCGAGTGCGCGCCAGATGTTATTGATGTAGTCCGTATTGCGCGTTTTCATGATGTCGTCGAACACCGCGCGCACATCCGCGGACGCCTCGTCATAATTCACCAGCTTTACCTGCGCCATTTGCGAACTCCTTCCGTAGTTTGCCCTCGAAACAAGGCCGCATCTTACCCGATGCCGGTTGGACACCGACCCGCCCTTGAGGTCATAATGCGGCGGATTATTTTCCCTTGACGATCATGAAGTTCCTGTTCGATCTCTTTCCGGTATTCCTGTTTTTCGTGGCCTTCAAGTTCTGGGGCATCTACACGGCCACGGCCGTGGCCATGGGCGCGACCCTGTGCCAGGTCGCCTGGTCATGGCTGCGCCATCGCAAAGTCGACACCATGCTCTGGGTCAGCCTGTCGATCATCGTGGTGTTCGGCGGCGCCACCCTGTTGCTTCACGATGAGACTTTCATAAAGTGGAAACCCACGGTGCTATACTGGTTATTCAGCGCCATCCTGCTCGGCTCGGACCTGTTATTCCGCAAGAACGTGATCCGCGCCATGATGGAAAAGCAGCTCAACCTGCCCGTGCCCGTCTGGCGGAACCTGAACCTGAGCTGGGCCGCGTTCTTCCTGGTGATGGGCGCAGCCAACCTGTATATCGCCTTTCATTTCCCGACTGAAACCTGGGTCAATTTCAAATTGTTCGGGGGGACCGGGTTGATGCTGGTATTCATCGTGGCGCAAGGCCTGCTGCTGAGCCGCCATATCGAACACGAGGAGAAAAAATAATGTTGTACGCAATCGTCGGCGAGGACATACCGAACAGCCAGGCGAGGCGCACCGCCGCACGGCCGGAACATCTCAAGCGCGTGGATGCTCTCATCGCAGCGGGCAAGCTCATCCTCGGTGGCGCCTTTCCCGCGATCGACAGCATCGACCCCGGCCCCGCCGGCATGACCGGCAGTCTGATCGTCGCCGAATTCAATTCGCTGGAAGAAGCCAGGGCCTGGATCAATGCCGACCCCTACGTGACCGAGGGCGTTTTCGCCAAGGTCACGGTGAAACCCTTTCGCAAGGTATTTCCGAAGTAATGAACCTGGAAGAAATGATTCGCCAGCGCCTGTCCCGCCTTTCGCCGGAATCGCTCGAGGTGTTCGACGACAGCAGCGAACATGC
>JAYVMZ010000362.1:0-4055 GCA_043758735.1 Betaproteobacteria bacterium | reverse complement strand
CGAATACCCGCTTCCACGACGGGAACGCCGCAAAAGAGAACGGGCTGTGCATGTCGATTTCGCGCGTGAGCGGCAGCGGCGAAGTCTGCGGCCGCGCGCCCTTGGCGATCATCGGCGCGGCGCGACGCAGCGTGTCACGTACCGCTTCGGATATATCGTCGCGGTCGAACAGCGCAATGAAAGTGACGGGGCGTCCGCTCTCGTCGAGCAGGAAATCGAGCGTCTCGCACTGGTCTTCCTCGAGCACACCGATCTGCCGCGTGAGCGCCACTTCGATCGCGCCCTTGTTCTTTTCCCTGAGCACATTCGCATACGACTTCAGTTCGTCGCGACTGGCATTGCGGCAGGCCAGCGGCCGCCCGCCGTAGCCGAGATGCTGATTCAGGATCGTGCTGGAAAATCCGAAAGCGCCGGCATCCATGGCGCCGCCGAGCAGCGCCTTGATTTTCGCGGTTTCATCAGCCGTGGCGGCCCGCTCCATCGATTCTTCGCCCATGACGTAGTGCCGGAACGGGGTCAGCGGCGCGAGGAAACCGAGGTTCACCGACGGCTTGCGCCGCGCCGCGGCATCCATGAATTCGGGGAAAGTCTCCCAGTCCCAGGTGATGCCTTTCGACAGCACTTCGAACGGAATGGATTCGACGTTGACGAGGTCGCGCATCGCGATCTCGCGCGTCTCAGGTTTGCACGGCGCGATTCCCACGCCGCAATTGCCCATCACCACGCTGGTCACGCCGTGCCACGACGACGGCGTCACCGCGCCGTCCCAGCAGATCTGCGCGTCGTAATGGGTATGCGGATCGATGAAGCCCGGCGACACGACACAGTCGGATGCGTCGATGGTTTGTCTGGCGCTGCCGCTGATGCGGCCGACCTCGACGATCTTCCCGCCGTTGACGGCAACGTCCGCGTGTTTTCCCGGCGTGCCGGCCCCGTCGATGACGAGGCCGTTCTTGATCAGCAGGTCGTACGGCATGAACGTTCCCCTATGGGGCGATTGATTCTGGACATTTCAACCATTGTGAACTTCGCCGGCCAATTCGCCAACTGTTCGCGCCAGCATGGGCGCTCCGCCACGTGTAAATGGGCCACGTCTGGATGCATTTTGCATACCAAACTTGCAAAAAAACTGTTGTGCGCCTATAAACGATCAAAACTTGTAAAAAAAAGCAGCACCGCGTTTTTTCCAACAATAAATCCGGCCGCCGAACAGGCGCGATGATCTTCATCGGGACCGGCCGCGACAGCGTTCACGTCGAGCCGGTTGCCCGGGCCATGGAGTGCTTTGCTCCCCTCGGCGTAATTCTTCGCCTTCAAATACAGCCCGGGACCGCAGCGTAAGCCGGGATCGACCGGACGCATCGGATTCGAGTGTTGCAAACATGCTCAACCATTTAAAGGGGATTGAAAATGAAGCGACGCCTAGCTGCACTGTGCTTTTCTATTCTGCTTACTTCCGGCGTATCGGCCTGGGCGGGTCCTGTCGAAGATGTCGCACAGATTTCAGGTCCCCGGCTGCAGGCTTTGCTGGACGGAAACGTGGACGCCTACACCGCGGCCTATGCGGACAATGCCGTGTTCCACTCTTCGTTTAGTTCATTCCGGATCGAAGGCAAGGAGGCGATCCGCGCTTATTTTACTGGCCTGTGGCGCATGTATCCCAAACGCCATGTCTTCATCAGGCAACCGGTGACACGTGCTTACAACGACGATCTGGTCGTCCAGGACAGCTACGCGGTGCTCAACTGGTACAACGAAGAAGGCAAGGTCGAGACCTACGATACGCGCGGCACCACCGTCTGGGCGAAGACCGGGGGACGCTGGCAGATCGTGGATCAGCACATCTCCCGTCTGCCGATCTCACGCTAGCGCGGCCTACATCTGAACAGGATGGAGCGTCGGCAATGTTCGGTTCCGCCGGCTAGCGCGCGAACGTGACGGGGCGGCCGGTATCGTCCGCCCCGCCTTCAGATCGATTCAACGAACTTCAACAGCGCTTCGCGTTCGTCTTTGCGCATGTTGCGGAACGTTTCTCGCGAATTTCCCGCTTCGCCGCCGTGCCAGAGAATCGCCTCGGCAACGGTGCGCGCCCTTCCGTCATGCAGCATCGCCGTGCTGCCGCTCACCGTCTGCGACAGCCCCAGCCCCCATAGCGCCGGCGTGCGCCAGTCGCGTTCGCCTGCGGCAAAATCTGGCCGGCCGTCGGCGAGTTCGTCTCCCATGTCGTGCAAGAGCAGGTCCGTGTACGCGTGAAAGACCTGGTCCGCCAGTTGCGGCAGCTTCGGAAATCTTCCGGTTCTGAGTTCGGGGACATGGCAGACCGCGCACTGCGCAGTTGCAAACAACTCCGCGCCACGCCGGACTGAGACGTCGTTCACATCGCGGCGCGCGGGCACGGCAAGCGCCTGCAACCAGAGCTCGAGCGCATCGATCTCGTGGTCGATGATTTCCGGAACATTTCCCGGCAGCAGCTTCGCGCAGACGGTCTGCACCGGCGGACAGTTCTGTTCCGGATACAGGCGAGAGTTCACGCCCATGTCGCCGAGCGCCGCCGCGGCGATCTGCTGCTTCAGGGTCGGCACATTGGCCTTCCAGCCGAAGCGGCCCAGCGCCATGCGCCGGTTCACGGCATCCCATACCCGGTTCGGCCGGCCGTTGAAATTCTGCGCCCGCTGTTTGCGCGCAATGGCGAGGATGGTTTCTTCCGGCACCGCCTCGAGGAAGCCGATGCCCACCAGCGGCTGCGCGATGCGCAGCGACGTCATCACGCTGCTGTCCAGATCGCCGAATTTCAGGTTCTCGATGCGCAGGGTCGGCTTGCGCAAGATCACGGTTTCTTCGTCTGCGAAAGCGACGATTCGTTCCTGCCAATCGAGAAACAGGTCGGCTTCGTTCGGCACCGGCGCGCCGGCGTACGCAAGGTCGACGTTACGGCCGTCCAGTGAACGGTTCTGGAACTGGTCGCCATAGTGCGGGTGCGGTTGCGGACCGCCGTGCTCGCCAACACCCGGAATGCTCAGGCGCACGAGCATCGACAACAATTGCTCGTCGGAAGATGGCGGCGGGCTGCCGCGGCCGGTGTTGACGTGGCAGGCGCTGCAGCGATCGGCAACAAAGGTGGGCCCGAGCCCCCAGTCGCCGTTGAGTGAATTGACCGACGCCCACTGACGCTTGAACACGCTGCGGCCGGCCATGAATAGCTGGCGCTGCTTTGCGGTCAATACGGATGCGGGTTCGGAGAAAGCCTGATCATCGAAGCGCCTGATGGTGAAGCTGCCGGCGGAGAGGGTTGGATCTTCCACGGCGTCCGCGCCGATCGCGAGCGCACCCGCCACCAGCGAAAGTACCGGCAACAGGAGAGATGGACGTAAACTGCGCTTCGGGGAATTGCGCATGGCGGTGATCATGCCAGAAAAGCCCTTGCCCCAAAGATCGAAAATCGCTCACCACAGAGGCACAGAGGACACGGAGAAAAGAATAAAAGCCGATATAAGCTGGGATGGAATTGGGGCGACGTTGTTGCCGATGAACCTCTATCGCCAACTTTCATCGAAATAGATCATCAACCAATGAACCATACACACACGCATATATTTTTGACCTTGCCTTCCTCAGTGTCCTCTGTGCCTCTGTGGTGAACATTTTTTCTTTAAGTTGTGAATGATCTAATGAAAGGAACACCATGGGACTACTGAGCGGAAAGCGCCCGGCGGACCTGGGCGTGAGGAACGGCAATCTCAAGGCGGCGCCGTCTTCGCCCAATGCGGTGAGCAGCCAGGCAACGGTCGCTCACCAGATCACCCCGCTTGCCTACAAAGGCCCGCAGGAGCAGGCCATGAAGGCGCTCAAGGTGATCGTCGAGAGCGCGTCGAACGCGCGCATTGTCGAGACGAAGCCCGACTATTTGTATGCGGAATATGCCAGCGCGCTGCTGGGCTTCGTCGACGACGTCGAGTTTTATGGGTCTTCACGGAATCGAGTGGGTGATTTTGAGGGTTTTTAGAGCTTCGGGAGCATGCAGGTGAGGACTTTCAGCCGCAGGTATTCCTCGTCGC
>JAYVMZ010000361.1:0-3956 GCA_043758735.1 Betaproteobacteria bacterium | reverse complement strand
GAGTGGATTGTGCCAACACCGTGGCGGGCGCAACGGCCAACAGCATGGTTATGATTGTTATTGAGTACTTCATGCACATCCTTGGGAAACCCGACAGGTTCCGGGTTGGGAGACAGGGAATTACCACCGTAACACGTGTCGCAGGACGGCTCAAGGGAGCCTTTCCCAGTCTGTCACGCGCTATTTATTTTTGTGCAACGCATCGCGGACGAAGTCGTTGGTGTATGCGTCGGCAGGGTTCAGTTCTTTGGCTTCCCTGACCGCCTGCTCGAAGCCGCTCAATACTTTCAATTGCGCCTCCGCTCCTGCCGGGGGGAATAGTCCATCCCGCGAATAGCTCTCGCTGTTCTTGCGATACGCTTCCAGGTAAAGTGCCCGATCGCCGAGCAAGTATTCCGGCGGAACGGTTTTCGCCACGTCATCCGGCGTCGCGGTCTTCAGCCACTTCAGAGCCCGGACCATCGCATTCGTCAGCGCCTGCACCGCGTTCGGATTGGCCTTGATGAATTCTTCGCGCGTGTAAAGCGACCCCGAGGGCAACGGGCTCCCGTATACCGCCCTGGCGCCCTGCACGCTCACGGTTTCCACGACGACTTTGATCGTGCCGGATTTTTCCATCATGGTGATGGCCGGCTCGATGTTGGCAATGGCATCCAGATGGCCCGCCTGCATCGCGGCCACGGCAGCCGGACCGGTGCCTACGCCGATGATGGACACGTCGTCAGGGGCAAGTCCGGCTGACGCGAGCAGGTGGTTGATGAAAGCATGCGTGCTCGAGCCCGGGGCGGACACACCGATCTTCATGCCCTTCAGGTCTTTCGCGGATTTGTATTGCGCGGCGCGCTCCTTCGCTACACCGAGGGAAATGGCCGGAGTCGCGCCTTGCAACACGAATGCGCGCAGGTTCTGGCCGCGGGCGCGCATGACCATCACGTGGTCGAATCCGCCGGAGACGACGTCGGCCCCGCCGCCCATCATGGATTGCAAGGCTTTGGCGCCGCCGGCAAAATCCATTATTTCGACCTGCAACCCCTCATCATTGAAGTAGCCGAGGCGCTCCGCGATCGTCAGCGGCAGGTAGTAGAGCGAGGCTTTGCCGCCGACGGCGATGACGACTTTCGTTTTTTCCGGCATTGCGCCATGCGAGATCGCGACCCCGAACAAGCCACAAAGGATGAGGAGCAAGCCCGACAATCTTTTCATGATTTTTTGACTGAGATGACGACGGATTGTAACGCGGGACCGGAACCGGCGAATCCGTGCACGGGCACGCCGCTACGGAATGCATGCTGGCGAGGGGGCGCGCCAGAAACACCGTGACGACGTGACTATCGTGACTACGTGACTGTCGTGGTGACGCCGTGACTACGTGAGTGTCGTGAAAGACGTGAATTCGTAGAGTCCTTAGCTCTGCGCGGACCTTTGTCCGGCCTTTACGACAGTCGCGTAGTCACGATAGTCACGACCGTCACGGCACTTTCCCCAATTCCGCCCGCAAATCTCGCAGATGCGCGGATGTTTCCGTGTCCTTCGTGCGTTTGATGGCGTCGTCGATCTTGGCGTAGAGATGCGCCACACCGGAGCGAAGGGACGAGCGAAACTCGCTGGGCCGGCCGCGCTCGCGGCGGTATTCCTTGGCCACGTCGGCCAGTGGCGAACTCGCGGTACGCGTGACGGACAAATCGCGCCCGTGGCCGTGTATCGAACCGTCGTCAAGCAACTTCTTCATGTCGATCGAATTGGATTGTCCCTGCGGATCGTTGGTCGCCCCGGTTGCCACCAGCAGCAACGTCACGTAGTTGCGCTGCAGTTCGCGCCGGTACAGGTCGACCACCGGCTTCTTGCCGGTCAGCTCCTTGAACAATCCGTCATTCAAATCCACCAGCATGTCCATGCCGACATAGCCCTTGCCGGACGGCTCGGCGTGGCGTGCCTCCGCCATGCGCTGGAACACGCCCGAATCGAGCACCTGACGCAACAGTTGCACGTTGGCGCCTTGCAATGCATCTGTGCCGCCCGACGGTCCGATTCGTCTCAATACTTCGGAATCGAGCAAAGGCTGCGGCGTCGTCCATGCCCTGTCGACGAGGAATTTCACCGCCGCGCGCTGGCGCTCCGCCTCAACCGGCTTGAACGGCGCCCCTCCGCGTCCCGCTTGGTAACGCGTTTCCTCGACACCGCCGACGATTTTCGCGACCGCAGCCAGTTCCCGGTAACGCTGCACCATCAGCGCCTGGTACATTTCGCGCAGGCGCGAGTAGTCTCCTCCGAGCTTGGTCGTCGCCGTAATCAGCATCGGCACGACGCGGTCGATGTTGCGCAGGCCGAGATCGGCGGCTTCGATCGGGTCCCCACCGACGACGTTGGTATTGACTTTCGGATCCAGGCTCGCATAGTCGTCTTCACCACCGAAGCGCAGCATCGGATCGTCTACCTGCTTCGAGGCCAGGTCGTCCAGGTGCGGCCATTCGTCGTCGCAGCTCATGCCGTTTGAAAAGGAACGGTATCCCCATTCGATCGCGAAATAGTCGTAGGGTCCGAATTTCGGCAAAAGGAAGGCGCCGTCGCCGGGCTGCGCGACATAGTTGAGCCGCGCGTAGTCCATGATCGATGCCGACGTTCCCCACTTCTGTGTCCATTCGGGACTGCGCAGCTGCGCCACCGAATAGGCAGAGTGTCCCTTGAAATTGTGGCGCAGGCCGAGCGCATGGCCGATCTCGTGCGCGACGACATAACGCAGCATGTCGCCGATTACGTCATCCGGCAACGGCACCTTCTGTGCCTTGGGATTCAGCGGCCCCACCTGCGTGAAATACCACGTCTCGACGAGCCTTAGCACGTCGTGCCAGAAAATCGCGTGCGACGAAATGACTTCGCCGCTGCGCGGATCGACCACTGCGGGGCCCATCGCGTTCTGCCGCCCGCTCGGCGTCCAGCGCACCACGTTGTAACGCACGTCTTCGGCATCCCAGTTGGGGTCTTCTTCCGGCGAAGGGGCGTCGCGCGCAAGGATGGCGTTGCTGAACCCCGCCTTCTCGAACACTTTCTGCCAGTCCTCGATGCCGTCCTTGATGTACGGGCGCCATTTTTCCGGCACTTCATCGCTGATGTAGAAAAGGATAGGCTTGACCGGGTCGGACAGTTCGGCCTCGGGATTTTTTTTCTGCAGGCGGTAGCGCTGGATGAAGGCACGCCGCACCTTGCCGTGGTCGTTGGTGCCGTAATCGTCGAACGGCACCGCGAAATAGCCAACGCGATCGTCCGCATAGCGCGGGTCCATCGGCTCTTCGGGCAGCAGCAGCCAGCTGGTATGGAAGATGAAGCCCAGCTGGGGCGGCACGCGATCGGATTCGTCGTCCACCGTCTTTCTGAGTTCGACAGCGGAAGGCACCCAGGTCTGCTGGAAACGGATGTCGATGTTCTGCGGGAATGCCTTGACGCTCTCGATGAAGGAGCGCTTCGGGTCGATCGCGTTCATGTGGAAGTACTGCATGAACTCGAGCGCGAATCCGTCCGGCACCTCGCTGACGAACAAGGTCGTGATGTCGATCACCGGAGCTTTGGCCGGCCCTTCCATGATGATGTCGAAAGCCTTGATGACCGTGCGCAGCGAAGCCGATTCCACGCCGCGCTGCAGGCTCGACATGTTCTGTGCCCACATTTCGTAGCGCACGTTCTCGAGATAGAGCTTGTTGCCGCGGCGCACCCAGCGGATGACGCGATTGTCGACGACCGAGCCGGGGGCGACGAAGTCGCTGCCGGTGGACAATGCCGCGAACTCGGTGTTGACCAACATGTCCCGGTTCAGCATCTTATCCGGGATTTCGAACATGACGTGGTCGCAGATCACGTGGACCTTGAACATGCCGGTCACGGTTTCGACCTTCTGGTCCATGCCAGCGGGACAGGATGCCACCATCGCTGACGTCATGGCGAAAGACGGTCGGCAAAGCGCG
>JAYVMZ010000360.1:0-2279 GCA_043758735.1 Betaproteobacteria bacterium | reverse complement strand
GTTGCAGGATTCGCAGCCGTAATAAAAAAATTCGATGACTTCTATCTTGCCAGGGACCGTTGCCGGCTGCGGCGCAATGAGGACGTAGTCGACGTCTTCCATCGGTTCTGCCGCCACGGCAACGAATGCCGGCGTCAGCAAGAGCGCGGCGGCCATGCGCACCGCCAGGACGAGCGCGGCGCTAAACTGCTTCAAGATCCCGCCGCAAGCGGGTCAGCGCGCACCGCTCTGGCGCATCTCGACCAGCTCGTTCAGGATCTGCATGAGCCGGTTGTGATCGACGCTGCCGTCGGCGCCTAAGCTCATGGAAGGGCCGGTCAGGTAACGACCGCCGATGATTACGTAGGGTGTGCCGGGAATGTGGTAGTTGCGTGTCATCAGCGCCGCGCGCTGCACCTTGTTATTCACACTGAAGGAGTCGAAGACTGCTTCGAACTTCTTGGTGTCGACTGCCTGTTCACTGAGCCACTTCAGCAGGATCGCCCGGTCGGTCAGGTTCAACTGTTGCTGGTGGATCGCGAAGTACACCTTGTCGTGGAGCTTTTCCAGCAATGCCATTTCTTCGAGCGTGTAGTAGATCTTGGCAAGCGGGGTCATGCGTTCGTTGAAAACCGCGGGAACGTAGCGAAACTCCACGTTTTTCGGCTTGCTCTTCAACCATATTTTCAGGTGCGGCTCGAATTCATAACAATGCGAGCAGGCATAGTTGAAAAATTCCAGCACTTCCACGCCATTTACCGTCGCCGGCTGCGTTTGCGGCGGATCAACCAGTTTGTATTCCTTGTCCGCAACGGGTTTGGCTGTAACGGACGCCGCGAGCACGATTCCCAGGATCGACAGCGCGGCAAGCAATGTGTGGCGTAATTGTTTCATGTCATTCCCGTAACGTTGTCCGTCTCAGAATTATTCGCGCACCTTGATCAGATTCGCTTCCAGCTTGTTTTCCTTCAGAGCCGCGCGTGACTTGCTTAGTTCATCCTGGTTCGAGAATGGACCGACCCTCACTCGGTGCCATACCTTGCCGTCTGGCAGCGTGGCGGTCTGGATCTGTGTCTCGATTCCGGCAAGCGCCAGGCGCGCCTTGAGATTGTCCGCATCGGAAGGGCTCTGGAAGGCCGCCACCTGCAGGAAATAAACTTCCTTGGTCGCGGCGGGAGTAGTTCTCTTGAATTCCTTGTCCGTTACCGCTTCTTCCGTTCCCGGCAGGATCTTGTAGAAATCGAAGCGCGGTTTGACCTCGCCGTTCCTGGCGTGCTTTTCGCCTGCAGCCGACCTGGAGGCGTCTTCGGACGACGTTGCCTTCTGCGTATCCGCGGACTTTTCTGTGGTCTTCTCTGCGGATTTTTCCGCGGATTTCTCGGCGGACTTCCCCTTCTGGAAAAAGGGGTTGGCACCCTTGTTGATGTAGAGCGCGACGCCCAGCGCAATGCAAAGGCCGACCAGCAGCCCGATCAGGATTCCGACCCACATCGAACCACCGCGTCCACCGGCCGCCGCCGCTGTGCTGTTCCTGTAGTCGCTTTTGTAGTCGCGGCTCATTGCGCAAGTTTACCTTACATCCTGTTGGGAGCGCCGACGCCGAGGATCTCGAGGCCGTTGCGCAATATCTGGCGGACGGCAGCCGCCAGAGCCAATCGCGCCAACTTGAGGCCCTCGTCTTCGACCAGAAGGCGCGTGGAGTTGTAATAACTGTGAAATCCACCCGAGAGGTCCTTGAGATAGAACGCCAGCAGGTGCGGCGCAAGTTCGCGCGCCGCGCCTTCTATCTGTTCGGGATAATCCAGCAGCCTCTGCAAAAGCTGCAGTTCCTGTTCCTCAACGAGCGGGGTCAGGTCGGCGTTGACCAGCTCCGCCGGATTTCCGCCCCACTGCTCCATGACCGAGCAGACGCGCGCGTGCGCGTACTGGATGTAGTACACCGGATTGTCGTTGCTCTGCGATTTCGCCAGGTCGAGGTCGAAATCCAGGTGCTGGTCGCTCTTGCGCAGGACGTAGAAAAACCGCGCCGCGTCGTTGCCGACTTCGTTGCGCAATGCGCGCAACGTCACGAATTCACCGGCACGGGTGGACATCGATGCTTTCTTGCCGTCGCGATAGAGCACGGCGAACTGTACCAGCGCGATGGTGAGTTTGTCGGGAGCCAGGCCAAGCGCCTGCAACGCGCCCTTGACTCGTGCAATGTAGCCGTGGTGATCCGCGCCCCATACGTTGATCACGCGATCGAAGCCGCGCCCGAACTTGTTCAGGTGATACGCGATGTCAGACGCGAAGTAAGTGTA
>JAYVMZ010000359.1:0-4671 GCA_043758735.1 Betaproteobacteria bacterium | reverse complement strand
TGTAAAAAAGCAAGGTAAGTCCTACCAAATGCTGCACCGAGACCACCAACTCGCGCTGTTCTGAAATACCCCGCGGCTTGCCGCGGGGTTGTTTATTCGCCATCGCCGGATTCTCCGGCTGGTTCGAACGCGTGCTCAACCGCATCCCGATCTCCATCGCTTCGGGAATGCTCGCCGGCGTCCTGCTGCGCTTCGGACTGGAATTGTTCATCGTGATGAAGGCGCAGTTCGCGGTGGTGTTTGCGATGTTCGCCGTCTATCTGCTCATGCGGCGGCTGATTCCCCGCTATGCGGTGATTTCGGCTTTTGCGCTCGGCATAGCGGTCGCCGCTATACAGGGGTCGCTGCACCTTGAAACTGTGCACCTGGAATTCGCGCGGCCGGTATGGATTACCCCGGAAATATCCGCCAGCACCGTGATCGGCGTAGCGCTGCCATTGTTCATCGTGACCATGGCTTCGCAGAATGCGCCCGGCGTGGCGGTCATTCGCGCGTCCGGGTACCCGGTCCCGATTTCACCGGTCATCGGCTGGACCGGCGTGGCGACCGTGATTCTTGCGCCTTTCGGCGCGTTCGCCCTCAATCTGGCCGCGATTACCGCTGCGATCTGCATGGGGCGGGAGGCGCATGAAGACACCGCGCGCCGCTACATGGCATCGGTATCCGCCGGGTTCTTCTACATCCTGATCGGATTGTTCGGCGCGACGGTAGGCGCACTTTTCGCCGCATTTCCGCGCGAACTGGTGGCCGCGATCGCCGGCCTCGCGCTGATCGGCACCATTGGCAACGGTCTTGCATTGGCTCTCACGAACGAGCGCGACCGCGAACCCGCGCTCATTACTTTTCTCGTGGCCGCCTCCGGCGTCACCCTGTTCGGAATCGGATCGGCTTTCTGGGGATTGATAGCGGGTAGCCTGACGTTGCTAGTGCTTCGCGCAGGCGCGAAGCACTAGCAACCAGGCGCCAGGTTCGAGGCACGAGAGTTCACGCCTTAACCCTCGTGCCTGTCCTCACATGAGGACAATATCGTACTGCTCCTGCGTGTAGATCGATTCCACCTGGAGCGAGATCGGCTTGGCGATGAATTCCTCGAGCATCGCCAGGCTTTGCGATTCCTCGTCGAGGAAAATGTCGATGACCTTCTGCGAGGCGAGGATGCGGAATTCGCGCGCGTCGAACTGGCGCGATTCGCGCACCAGTTCGCGCAGAATTTCGTAGCAGATCGTCTGCGCTGTCTTGACTTCGCCGCGCGCCTGGCAGGTCGGGCAGGGTTCGCACAGGATGTGCGCGAGGCTTTCGCGCGTACGTTTGCGCGTCATTTCCACCAGCCCGAGATGCGTGAAACCGTTGACCGTCATGCGCGTGCGATCGGGCAGCAGCGCCTTCTTGAACTCCGTGATGACTGCGTTGCGGTGCACCTCATTGTCCATGTCGATGAAGTCGATGATGATGATGCCGCCCAGGTTGCGCAGGCGCAGCTGGCGCGCGATGACCTGCGCCGCTTCCAGGTTGGTTTTGAAGATGGTGTCGTCGAAATTGCGCCTGCCGACGAACCCGCCGGTATTCACGTCGATCGTGGTCAAGGCCTCGGTCTGGTCGATGATCAGGTAGCCGCCGGATTTAAGCGGCACGCGACGGGCAAGCGCGCGCTCTATCTCTTCCTCGACGCCGTAGAGATCGAACAGCGGCCGGTCTCCGGTGTAGTGGTGGATGCGGTCGACGAAGGACATGGTGTACTCGTTCGCGAACGCCTGCATGCGTAGATATGTCTCGCGCGAGTCCACCATCATGCGGCCGCTTTCGTCATTCACGAAATCGCGCAGCACGCGCAATGCCAGGCTCAGGTCCTGATACAGCAGCGCGGGTGCGGCAATGGCGCGCGATTTCTCCTGGATGTCGGACCACAGCTTGCGCAGGTATCCGATATCGGCGCCGAGTTCCTTTTCGCTGGCGGTCTCCGCCATGGTGCGCACGATATAGCCGCCGGTCTCAACGGCGGGAATCAGGTGCTGCAGCTTTTCGCGCAGCAAGGCGCGGTCGTTCTCGCCCTCGATGCGCTGCGAGATGCCGATGTGGGATTCCTGCGGCAGGTAGACCAGCAGGCGCCCGGCAATGCTGATCTGGGTCGACAGCCGCGCGCCCTTGGTGCCGATCGGATCCTTGATGACCTGCACCAGCAGCCGCTGGCCGTCGTGCAGGATGCGCTCAATGGGCTTGGGGTCCTCATGGTTTTGCCGGTGGAACCAGATGTCGGCGACATGCAGGAAGGCGGCGCGATCCAGGCCGATCTGGATGAAGGCTGATTGCATGCCCGGCAGCACACGGCTGACTTCGCCCACGTAGATATTGCCGACTATGCCGCGGCTGGCGCTGCGTTCGACGTGCAATTCCTGGGCGACACCCTGCTGCATCACCGCGACCCGGGTTTCCTGCGGGGTGACGTTGATCAGGATTTCTTCGTTCACAGCAACTGGAAGCCGAATTGGGACAGTAGTTGCGAGGTTTCGAACATGGGCAGCCCGACGACGCCGCTGTAGCTGCCATTGATGGATTCGATGAACATCGAGGCCTTGCCCTGAATGCCGTAGGCCCCGGCCTTGTCCATCGGATCGCCGGTCGCGACGTAGCGCCTGATCTCGTCGTCGGACAGTTCGCACAGGCGTACTTCGGTCACCGACAGCGCTTCCCGCAGCGATTCGTGGAATTTGACGGCGACCGCGGTATAGACCAGATGCACCGTGCCGGAAAGCTCCTTGAGCATGGCCACCGCGTCTTCGCGGTCCTTTGGTTTGGCGAGGATGGTGTCGTTGAAGGCGACCGTGGTGTCGCCCGACAGCACCGGGTGGCGCATCAGGCGGCGCTGCTCGAGGCGCAACCAGCCTGCTTCGGCCTTCAGGCGGGCGACGCGCACGACATAGTCGCGCGGCAATTCATTGCCGATCGGCGATTCGTCGAAATCGGCATCCCGGCCCGCGCCTTCGCGTAGCAGCAGCATCTCGAAATTCACGCCCATCTGCTTGAGCAGATCGCGGCGGCGCGCACTGCGCGAGGCAAGGTAGATATGTTTTTCCAGCGACGGCACGTGTGTTCGGCTCTTGGTCTTGTCGCGCCTGTGTTGGCCGCGCTATTCCCGGTGATAAGGATGGTTCTGGATCATCGACGTCGCGCGGTACAGTTGTTCAGCGAGCAATACCCGCACCAGGGCATGCGGCAGCGTCATCGCCGAAAGGCAGAGCAGGAGGTCGCTACCGGATTTGAGTTCCGAATCGAGCCCGTCGGCACTGCCGATCATGAATGCAACGTCGCGTCCGCCCTGCATCCAGGCTGCCAGCTTGCGGGCCAGCTCGGCCGTGGTGAACTGCTTGCCGCGTTCGTCCAGCGCTATTCTTACACAGCCCGGCGGGGTGGCGGCAAGGAAGCGGATTTTTTCGATCGCGAGGATCTGTGCGGTCGCCCCGGCGGAGGGGGTCTGGCGGCTGCGGGGGGCGGGTTTGATCTCGGTAAGTTCGATGCGCGCCTCGCGCGGCATGCGCCGCGCATAGTCCTCGAACCCGGCCGCTACCCAGGCGGGGGGCCTGTGGCCGATGGCGAGGATGTACAGCTTCAATCGGAATGGAGCTACAGGGCGGCGGGTGGTTCCGCCCCCGGAGCGTTTCTCCAGGTCGTCGGATGGGGGGCCGGCGGCCGGCCGCCCCACAGTTGCTCCAGGTTGTAATAAGTGCGGATTGCCGGCTGCATTACATGCACGATGATATCGCCCAGGTCCACCAGCACCCATTCCCCGGTTTGTTCGCCTTCCAGGCCCTGGACCCGCACTCCGAGTACCTTGAGCTTGTCCTGCACGTTTCTGGCCAGCGCCTTGGTCTGGCGCGCCGATTCCGCGGTGGCGACGATCATGTAGTCGAACAGGGAGGTCATTTTCCTGACATCGAGGACCGTGATGTCCTTCGCCTTGATTTCTTCCAGCGCCTCGACGGCGGCTTTTCTTACGGCTTCAACGTGCATCGCGTTCCTTGTAAAGACGATTGGCTTCAATGTAATCGAGAACTGCCTCCGGGACCAGATAGTGCGCACTTCCGCCGCCGGCCAGGAGCCCGCGGATCTGGGTCGCGGCGATATCGAGTGCGGTGATTTCCCTGACGTATATGGCGCCGGCACTGTCCCGGCGCAAGAGGCCGGTCGAGGAAACCAGCCGCTGCATGTAGGCCTTGCGCAGCGGCCCCGGCAGGGAGGATTGCAATTGTTGCAGGGAAAAACCCGGGCGATGGGCGATCACGATATGCGCCAGGTCGAACAACTCTTCCCAGCGATGCCACGTGGTCAGCGCCGAAAAAGCGTCCGATCCCATCAGCAGGCACAGCGGGCGCTCGCCCATTTCCGCGCGCAGCTCGCTTAGTGTGTCGAAGGTATAGCACACACCCTCGCGGCGGACTTCCCGGTCGTCCGCCTCGAAACGCGGATTGCCGCCGATCGCCAGGCGCACCATCTCCATCCTTTGGGCGGCGGAAACCCGGGGCGTTCCACGATGCGGGGGCGTGCCGGTCGGTATGAAGCGCACCTTGGACAGGCCGATGCCGTCTGCGATTTCTTCAGCCAGGCGCAGATGGGCGAAATGGACGGGATCGAAAGTCCCGCCCAGTACGCCGATCGGGCTTGACGAAGTCAAGCCCG
>JAYVMZ010000358.1:0-6787 GCA_043758735.1 Betaproteobacteria bacterium | reverse complement strand
ACCGTCGATCCAAATCCGCCGCCTGACCTCGATATTTCAGCCTCATCTTACGATTGGAAAATACTGGGGGGCACTCAAAATCAAGGTCCACCACAGCAGCTTCAGCCTTAAGGTGAAACACTCAAGGGAACACTTGGAACTGAAGCTGTTGTGGTGGATTTTTCCTTGGCCTGTCGCCCTAAAAAATCAGCCGCACCAGGTAGAGGCTGACGACCGGGAACAGGAACAGCAGGATCACGCGCAGGAAATCGGAAATCAGGAAGGGAACCACCCCTTTGAAGGTTTCCATCATCGGCACGTCCTTGGCCAGGCTGTTGATGACGAAGATGTTCAGCCCCACGGGCGGATGCACGAGGCCGATTTCGACCACCATCAGCATGAGGATGCCGAACCAGATCGCCTTTTCGGTATATTCGAGTCCCCACAGGTCCAGCCCCATGACCGCCGGAAAGATCACCGGGATGGTCAGGATGATGGTGGCGAGTTCGTCCATGAAGAAACCCATGACGATGTACATCGCGATGACGATGGCGACGATCGCCAGCGGCGACCAACTCAGGTGAGTCACCCAGTCGGCAAGTTCCTTGGGCATCTGGGACAGGGCCAGCGCGCCGTTCAACATGTCGGCGCCGAGAAACACCAGGAAGATCATGCCGGAAGTGACCGCGGTGCCGAGGAAGGCCCGGCCGATTCCCTTCAGGCTAAGCTCGCGGCGTAGCAGGGCGGCCAGGAAGGTCCCCGCCGCGCCGACCGCCGCACCTTCCGTCGGCGTGAAGAAGCCGGCGTAGATGCCGCCGAACACAATGACGAATACCGCAGAGATCGGCCAGATTTCGAGAAAGCCGCGCAGGCGTTCTGCATTCGAAGCGCGCGGCTGCGCCGGCCCGAGGTCGGGACGCAACGTCACCGTGATCGCGATCACGATGCAATAACCGATGGCCGCGATGATGCCGGGGATGAAGGCCGCCATGAACAGCTTGGCGATATTCGTTTCGGTCAGGATTGCATACACGACCAGCGGCACGGAGGGCGGGATCAGGATGCCGAGCGTGCCGCCGACGGCGAGCGTGGCCGTGGCCAGCCGTCCGGAGTAATTCAGCCGGCGCATTTCCGGCAACGCGACCTGCGCCAGCGTCGCCGCAGTGGCCACGGATGAGCCGCACACTGCACCGAACATGGCACAGGCGACGATCGCCGCCATGGCCACGCCGCCGCGCAAATGGCCGATCAGCGAACTGGCAAACTTGAACAGCGAGCGGCTCAATCCGCCCTGGGTTGCGAACTGGCCCATCAGGATGAAAAGCGGAATCACGGACAGGTCGTAATTGGAGAAGCGCGCATAAGTCGCGCCTTTGACGTGATTGAGCAGCGCGGCGTCACCGGCGAGCAGCCAGTAACCCACCGCGCCGGGCAGGAACATCGCGACCGAGATCGGCACGCGCAGCACCATCAGCGTGAGCATCGCGCCGAACAGCGAAAGGCCCAGGCCGAAATTGCTCATTGCCGACCCTCCTTCCAGGCAGTGCGCGCCGACTGCAGCGCCGCGAACACCGTCAGCAGCAGCCCGGGAATCATGGCGACATAGCCGATCCACAGCGGAAAGCCGAGGATCATCGTGCTTTCGTGACTCGCCTTGACGGCAATCGCGCCGGCGCAAGTGCGCCAGGTCACCAGGGCCATGACCAGCGCGAACAGCGTTGCGCCGATCGCGTCGAGCCGGCGCTGCCGGGATTTGCGCAGGCGAACGGTAAAGAAATCGACGGTGAGGTTGCCGCCCTGCAACTGGCACCAGGGCAGCATCAGCGCAATGCAACCCGCGAGCGCGACCTGGACGAGTTCGAAATCGCCCTGGATCGGCTCGAATCCCAGCGAGCGCATGATGATGGAAGTGACCGCCATCAGGGTGATGCCGGTGAGGATCGCGCCGCCGGTGAACGCGGATGCGGCGGAGAGCTTTTCGATTATTC
The DNA here is from genome assembly GCA_043758735.1 of Betaproteobacteria bacterium. Classification (GTDB taxonomy): domain Bacteria; phylum Pseudomonadota; class Gammaproteobacteria; order Burkholderiales; family JACQAP01; genus JACQAP01. Next base: position 4,820 of record JAYVMZ010000358.1, on the reverse strand, counting down.
TCACATTGCCGGGTGGGGCGGGGATGCGCGTTACCTCGGGGGTGCGACCACCACTTTTTCGTAAGGGTGACGCCGCGTGATCAGCTTCGAATACACAAACACGTCCAGCGCGGTCTCGTAATGCGCGGGATCGATCACGATATCGCCGTCCCAGCAGCCGAGCTGCTGGTAATAACGTATCGAGGCGATCATGGCGTCCGATGCGATGTCCGGAAAGAACGATTTTTCGGTCGCGGCAACGGTTGCCGCCGATTCGGACTGCACCCACGCGCGGGCCTTGCGATAGGCGCGGGTGAAGCGGATCGCATCCGGCGTACCCAGCCAGCGCGGCATGGCAGCCAGGCTGCTGAATGCAACCGGACCGATGGCCTCGCCGACCGAGGCCACCACCTCGGCCACGCCTTCGTGCTGCAACTGCTGGGGATAGGGCGCCTGTTCGTGATACCAGTCGCCTTGTCCATTGCGGAAGGCGGACATGGATTTCTGCGGATCTCCCGCGTCGAGTCCGGTGGTCTTGTCGAGCGAGACGCCTTTCTTGTGCAGTGCGTACGCCAGCATGGCCTGCGGCTGGCCGCCGTGCGCGAACATGAACTTGCCGGCGGTGAGCTTGGCCCAGCCGAACTCGGGCACCGGATTGCGCGAGGCGATCTGGAAGCCGTCGCGCTGGTTGATCTGCGCGAAACTTACGAAGGGCGCCCGCTCGCCCTTTTCCAGGTAAGGCCAGGACCCGGACACGGCGGTCTGCGAAACATGGATGGCGCCGGAGACCAGCATCTCACCCACGGTCTTCCCGGGCTGCATGACCGTATAAGTCGGTTCGAAGCCTTCCGCCGCGAAGAATCCGCCGGCGATGCCCGCGATTAGCGGGCTGTAGAACGCCGAGTGACGATAAACCATCAGATTGAGAGTTCCCATTGCGGCCATTATGATTCGTTCCGGCCGGATTTGCCGGAGCGCAACGTAAGGTAAAGAAAAAATGTCCAAAAGCAGCAGAAGGGGAATCTTCGCGTTGATCCGCAGCCGCGAGGACGCCCTGAACGTCGTGACCGACACGTCCATCGTGTTCCTGCTGGCCGCCGCCGTGCTTGCGGCGCTCTTCCTCATCGAAGGCGAGCGCACGCTGATCGACGTCGGGTTCTTCGGCGTCCTCGGCGTATTGCTGTGGCGATTCAAAAGTCCCGCCGCCGCCATCGCGCTTCTTCTCGTATCCGTCATGCGCCTGTTCGTGACCATGGCGAAGATACTCGACACGGGCGACGTCGACTGGATATTCGTGGTGATCACCGTGATCGTCCTTGTCAGCAGCATTCGCGCGGCGGAAGCGACACTCAAGCTCATCGGACGCTTTGCGCCGGATCAACAGGACTGAGGACTGAGTGCTGAGGACTGAGTAAGTGCCTTAAAGCCCTACTGTGTTTTGCTTTTGAACTCCCCCTTGAGGCGCGCCGAGCAGCTCGACTCGATGGGGGGAAGTCGACGAGCACTGTTCGAGTCCCATGGGAAGGCACGTTGTGTGTGCCTTCCCAGGTCGAGTTGCGCAGTCGCCCCGTCGAGGCAGGCAGCACAGGGGCACCCCGCGAATGCGGGGCGCGAATCCAGGGGCGGCCTTCTTTCGGTTACCTTTCTTGGCCGCGCAAGAAAGGTGACCATCTGCCGGGCTGCCCCCGGCAGATTTTTGAAACAGTTCTGCAGATTAACGTTTTGCATTAACGAGCCAAATCCCCGCCCCAACCATTCCCAGCGCGCCGAGGAACGCCGGCCGAAGCGGTTCCGAAAGCACGAGCGCTCCCATCGTGACGCCGAACAGCGGTGTCAGGAATCCGAATACCGCCAGCCTGCCGCCGAGGTAACGGCTCAGCAGCCAGAACCAGGTCAGGTAAGTCGCAAAGGCGACGATTGCGCCCTGGTACACCAGGCTTGCCACCGCGATCGGCGTGAACGCGATCACGCCAGGCTCGCCCATGAGCCATGACGCAACCGGCATGGTCAGCGACGAGATCGCGAGTTGGTAGAACAAAACCTTCGCGGGACTGATGCGGGTGAGGCCGGTGGCGCGAATCCACACCGTGGTGGCCGCCCAGAGGATGCCGCCGATGACGCCGAACGCATCTCCGAACAGCGAAGCGGGAGACGAGGCGAAGCCGTCGCCGAACGCCGCAATGATCCCGCCGAACGCCAGCAAAATACCGAACCATTGCGCCGCATGCAGCCGTTCACCCGGTACGAACCAGTGCAGTCCCAGTGCGGTCAGGCAGGGCGCGGTATAGACGAACACGACCATGCGCGATGCGCCGGTGTGCGACAGCCCGGCGTAGATGAACAGGAATTCACCCGCGAACAGCGCGCCCGCCACGAGGCCGGCCTTGAGCGTGCCGTCGCGGCCGAACAGCGGAATGTTGCGAAAGCGCGCCCACGACACAAGCAGCACCGTGGCAAGGATCGACCGCAAGCCGCTTTGCATCACCGGAGAAATGTCTGGCGCCGCGAGCTTGGTTGCGACATTGGTGAAGCCCCAGATGAAGCAGCACAGCACCATGGTCGCGAAGGCGACGCTGTCGAGGGGAACGCGTTTCACTTGGCTAGGGGCGAGGGATGAGGGGCGAGGGAGATTCTACAATAGCGAGACTTCTATTTTTCGCACTCAGTAATCGGTACTGATAGCTCAAGGGCCTGAACAAGAGCTTTTTTGCTTTTCCCTCGCCCCTCGCTTCTCGCCCCTGCGAAGTGCGCGTCTCATCGCTGCGCGGCACGAGTTCTGCGACAATCGCGGCTCAAGTCCGGCGCCCCAGTCGGACGCAAGGGGAGCGACGAGCATGGCCGATCTTGCCGGTTACCGGCGGCCCGACAAAGGCACGCAGCCCGAATATCTGCATCCGCCTTACGCATCCACGCGCAAGCGCGCGCCGACCCGGCCGCTGATCGTGTTGCCGCATACCTTGTCGGAGGTCACCGGGCCGATGTTCGGCGCGGACGATGTCCGGGCGGAAGACAGCGACCTCACCCGCCAGCACGGCAGCGATCCACTGGGTGAGCGCATCATCGTCAGCGGCCGCGTGCTCGACGAGAATGACCGGCCGGTATCGAACACGCTGGTCGAAATCTGGCAATGCAATGCCGCGGGCCGCTATCGGCACCAGAACGACAATCACGATGCGCCGCTGGACCCGAACTTCACCGGCGCGGGTCGTGTGCTCACCGACAACGAAGGCCGCTACCGTTTCGTTACCATCAAGCCGGGCGCCTATCCGTGGCGCAACCATCACAACGCATGGCGACCGGCGCATATCCATCTATCACTGTTCGGCCGCGCGTTCGTGACGCGGCTGGTGACGCAGATGTACTTTCCCGGCGATCCGCTGCTGCCGCATGATCCGATTTTCAACAGTCCGGCGGACGAGACGGCGCGCAACAGGCTGATCGCCGCCTTCGATTGGGATACTACCGTGCCCGAGCATGCGCTTGGCTACCGCTTCGACATCGTGCTGCGCGGCCGCGAAGCCACGCCGATGGAAAAGTGATGGGCAGCCGGGCCACCGCTTCCCAGACCATCGGACCGTTCTATCGCATCGGGCTGGAGAAACTCTATGTCACCGATCTCGCGCCACCCGCAGCGAAGGGCGACAAGATCTCGATCCATGGTCGGGTCGTCGACGGCGATGGCAAGCCGGTCAACGACGCCGTCCTCGAAATCTGGCAGGCGAATGCACAAGGCAAGTACGCCCATCCGGACGATGCGCAGGACAAACCGCTGACGCCCGGCTTCAAAGGTTTCGGTCGCGTCCCGGCCAACGGGAACGGCGAGTTCCGCTTCACGACCATCAAGCCCGGCCGCGTGCCCGGTCCGGGCGAGGCCGTACAGGCGCCGCATCTGCTAATTGCCGTGTTCATGCGCGGGCTGCTGATTCATCTGTTTACGCGAATGTATTTTCCGGACGATCCGGCTAATGAGGCCGACCCGGTGCTGAAGCTTGTCCCCGCGGAACGCCGCTCCACGCTGATCGCGCGCAAGGCGGGCGCGGGTCTGGAGTGGGATGTGATCCTGCAAGGCGGCAACGAAACTGTTTTCTTCGACTGCTGACATGGCCCGGCTTCTCGACCCGTTGTTCCGCACCGAAGCGATGTGCGAGATATTTTCCGATCGCGGCCACCTGCAGGGCATGCTCGATTTCGAAGCGGCGCTCGCGCGTGCCGAAGCGCGACTGGGCGTGATTCCGAAAGCGGCGGCACCGGCGATCGCGGCGCAATGCCGTGCGGAATTGTTCGACCCGGCCGCGCTGGGCCGCAATGCCGCGTCCGCCGGCAATACGGCCATCCCGATGGTAAAGGCCCTGACTGCCCTGGTCGGAACAAAAAACAAGCGCGCGGCGGGCTACGTCCACTGGGGTGCAACCAGCCAGGACGCAATGGATACCGGGCTGGTGCTGCAACTTCGCGCCGCCTTCGGCTTGCTCGACGCCGACCTCGCCCGGCTGGCGAACGCATTGACGCGCCTCGCGAGAAAACACAAGCGCACGCCGATGGCCGGACGCACGTGGATGCAACAGGCGCTGCCGGTAACCTTCGGCCTGAAAGCGGCGAGTGCATTGAGCGCAGTGCAACGTCATCGCACGCGCCTTCGTGAATTGCAGGCGCGGGTGCTGGTCATCCAGTTCGGCGGCGCTGCGGGAACATTGGCCTCGCTCGGCGACCGTGGTCCCGCGGTTAGCAAGGCGCTGGCAGCGGAAATAAACAACCCCGCGGCAAGCCGCGGGGTATTTCAGAACAGCGCGAGTTGGTGGTCTCGGTGCAGCATTTGGTAGGACTTACCTTGCTTTTTTACA
>JAYVMZ010000357.1:0-8907 GCA_043758735.1 Betaproteobacteria bacterium | reverse complement strand
ACGATCCGCTCTCGCCGTTTAGCGCTCAATTCGCCGCTCCACTCGCTTTCCATGATCAACATCGCTCAAATCATCAACTCAAGTCCGACAGGCTGCTAGGCGTTGACAACCGTACCTGAAACGTCGCGGCTGTCGGGTCCCATCAGGTAGAGATAAGTCGGCATCAGTGCTTCTGGCTGGCGTTGCGATGCAGCGACTTCTCCCGGATGTGTTTTCGCGCGCGAAGGCGAAGCCACCGGGCCGGGAATGACGGCGTTGGCGCGCAGATGCGGGAACTCTTGCCATTCCGCCGACTGGATTCTCATCAGTGCCTCCAACCCTGCCTTGGAAACGGCATAGCCGCCCCAGAAAGCGGCCGGCACGTGGCCATGGCTCTCCAGCGTGAAAATCACTGAAGCATCCACGGACGTTTTCAGCAGCCGTATGCAAGCTTGTGTCAGCGCGAAAGGCGCGACCAGGTTGACGCGCAGCATGCGAATCCACTCCTCAGCGCTTTGTTGTTCGAGCGGCGATAGTTTCTCGACGTGCGCCGCGTTGTGCAGGATGCCGTCCAGCCGGCCGAGTTGAGATTCGATCGCGTAGGCCAGCGCGTCGTAATCTCGCGTCGTCGCCTTGTCGAGATCGAGGGGAATGGCAGCCGGTTGCGCGTGGCCATTGGCTTCGATTTCGTCGTACACCTTTTCCAGTGCGGCCACGTCGCGCCCATGCAACGCCACTGTTGCGCCGTGCGCGGCAAATGTCAGCGCGGCGATCCGTCCAAGTCCCCGGCTGGCGCCGGTAACAAGGATGACGCGGTCTTTGAGCAAGTCGGCGCGTGGGCGATAGTCCTTCATCTCAGGCATTTTGCAATATCAGGTTGGCGGCGCGTATGCCACTGCGCACCGCGGATTCGATCGTGGCCGGATAGTCTGAGGCCGTGTAATCGCCTGCGAGGTACAGGCCGGCGACGGGTGTGAGATTGTCGGGACGCAGCAGTCCGGGCGTGCAGGAGAAGGTTGCGCGTTTTTCGGCTATGACCTGGTGCCACAACGGTTCGCCGAGCGCGGGAAAATTCTCCGCCAGTTCGGCATGGACCGCCCGTGCAAGGTCGTCGTGGGCGAGTCCCTGGTGCGCGCCGCTTGCGGAAATCACCACGCCGATCAATCCGTGCTGGCCGCAAAGCTGGCCACGGTCGAACAGCCACTGGGAATAGCGCGTCTCCAGGCCGCCCATCCGAAACGGCAGGCGCGCTTCCCGGCCGTATTGCAGGTAGACCGAGTAGATCGGTTGATAGGTGAACTGGTCGATCATCCGTGCGATCGGCGCGAGTTCCGTGTATGGAGCGAGCAATGCGCCGGCACGATGCGGAGATACCGCAAGGATCACGTGGCGGAAATATTCACCCTCGACGGCAAGCGCGAAGCCGTCATCTTTACGTTCAATCGCATCCACGGTGACGCCGAGGCGCACGTTGCCGCCATGGGATTCCACGAAACGCGCCGCGCGGTCGGGAAAAAGGGCCGAGAAGTCGAGGGTGGGCAACAGCAGGTCGCTGTTCGCGCGCCTGCCGTCCAGGCTGTCGCGTAAAACATTCAGGAATATCTGGGCAGAGGCCTGCGACGGCGGCGTGTTCAACGCCGACACGCAAAGTGGATTCCAGAGGAATCGCGAGACTGTTTCCGGTTGTCGCTTCGAGCGCAGCAGTTGCGCGACGTTCATATCGCCGGTCAGACGAAACTTGCTGCGCCGCGCCCACGCCATGAAACGCACGGCGGCAAAGCGGTCGCCCAGGCCAAGACCTTGCGCGCGCAACAACGCGGACAGCAGATGCAGCGGCGCCGGGAGAGGCGCGGTCCGCAAGCGAAAGACTGGATGAATGGTAAGTTCCAGCGGCAATCTGAGCAGGCCAGGAGGTTCGCCCGGCTCTTTGACCAACTCTATGAGCCGCAACGTTTCCCTATAGGCGCCAAGCAGGATATGCAGGCCGTTGTCGAGCCGCGTGCGCTCGGTTTCGACGCGTCGTGCACGACCGCCCAGCACCTGGCCCGCTTCGAACACCGTGACCGGCGCGCCGCCATGCGCAAGCTGCGCCGCGGCCGCCATGCCGGCATAACCGCCACCGATAACGGCGACGCGCGGACGCGCGCGGTCGTGTGACGAGTGACGGGTGACGGGTGACGATACCGTGCCTGAGACCCGGTTAGCAGGTTTGTCACGTGTCACTCGTCACCTGTCACTCGTCACCGGTTTACACCGTCAGCCAGGTCCGCCAGGCGATCCACAACTTGCGAATCGGCGTGAGCGACGTGCGCCGATCGAGCACCTTGCATCCGCTGCTGCGAATTTCCTTGAGCACGGTCTGATAGATCGCAGCCATGACCAGTCCGGGTCGCTGCGATTTGCGATCTTCACTCGGCAGCGACGCGAAGGCCTGCGCGTAGAAATTTTCGGCCCTTTCGATCTGGAATTCGATGAGTTGTCGCAGTTTCTCGCTTTCGTTCAAATGAACGACATCCGTGGCGGACAGGCCGAAGCGCTCGAGATCATCGAGCGGCAGGTACACGCGGCCGCGGCGGGCATCCTCGCCAATATCGCGAATGATGTTGGTGAGCTGAAATGCCGTGCCGAGGTTTTCGGCAAATTTGAGCGTGGCGGGATTGCGGTAGCCGAAGATCTCGGCGGCCATCAGGCCGACAACACCGGCGACGCGGTAGCAGTAGGACTGCAGCGTAGCGAAATCCGGATAGCGGTTGTAGCGCAGATCCATTTCCATGCCGTCGATGATGTCCTGGAAATGGTTCTGCGGAAGATTGAAGGCCCGTACCACCGGGATGAGTGCCTGCGCGACCGGGTGCTGCGCCGATCCCGCAAATGTGCCGGCGATCTCGTTGCGCCACCATGCGAGCTTGGTGCGCGCGACGTCGGCATCGGCGCATTCGTCTACGACGTCGTCGACCTCGCGGCAGAATGCATATAGCGCGGTGATCGCGCGTCGGCGCTCGGGTGGCAGGAACAGAAAGCTGTAGTAAAAGCTCGACCCGCTTTTCGCGGCCTTATCCTGGCAATATTGTTCGGGTGTCATGGGTAGGCGAGCAGGGAACGGTGGAGCATCAGCATCCAGTCGAACAGACCGAGAACCGGGCGATGGCGAAACACGTCGCCGCCGCTGGCCTGCAGTTTTTCGAGGATGCGGTTTCCGCCCATCACGATCATGCGCAATTCGAGTCCGATACGACCGGGCAAAGTACGGCCGAGCGGCGCTCCCGTCAACAGCATCCTTCGCGTGCGATCGATCTGGAACAGCATCAGGTCGCGCCAGCGGCCGCTGCAATCGCGCTGCGCAATCCGGGCTTCCGTTACGGCGTATTTAGCCATCTCGTCGGCCGGAAGATAGATGCGGTCCTTGAGGTAGTCGATTGGGACGTCCTGCCAGAAGTTGATCAGCTGCAGGCTCGTGCAGATGTTGTCGGACCAGGTCAGGCTGCGCGGATCGGTCGCTCGGTAAAGGTGGAGCAGTAGGCGGCCCACCGGGTTGGCCGAACGCCTGCAGTAGTCCATGACTTCGCCGAAGTCCGCGTAGCGCGCCTTCACCACGTCCTGGGAGAAGGCCGACAACAGGTCGCGGAATAAGCCGATCGGCAGGCCGAATTCGTCGATGATGCCCGCCAGGTCGACGAACAATGGCGAATCGGGCGTTGCGCCCTGTTCGATCAAATCGAGTTGACCGGAGAAGCCCGCCAGGTTGGCGAGCCTCACCGCGGGCGGCCAATCGCCTTCGTCAGCGAAGTCGTCCGCCTGACGGGCAAAGGCGTAGATCAATTCCACTGGACGCCTCAATCGGCCGGGCAACAGCACGGAGGCGACCGGAAAGTTCTCGTAGTGGTTTACCGCCATCGTGATAAGTTAAGGCGAGACAGGGAGTTAGGCCTGCATTCGCGCCTGCGGCGCGGCGCTTTTCGGGTGACGGCGGGGGGGCATTATATTAGAATGCGGGCAGCGCGAGAGTGGCGGAATTGGTAGACGCACCAGATTTAGGTTCTGGCGCCGAGAGGCGTGAGAGTTCGAGTCTCTCCTCCCGCACCATGACCGCCGAAAAGTACACGCCATCTATGTCACCCAACACCAACCGGAAAAATGGAATTTGATGCAAGCCAATCTGGAAACCCTGAGTTCGCTCGAGCGACGCCTGTCCGTGACTTTGCCGCTCGACAAGGTCAATACCGAAGTCGAATCCCGCCTGAAACGCCTGGCCCGTACCGTGAAGCTGCATGGCTTCCGGCCCGGCAAAGTACCGATGAGAATCGTCGAACAGCAGTTCGGCGGTCAGGTGCGCCAGGAAGTGCTCGGCGACGCTGTGCAGCAGAGCTTCGGCGAAGCGGTCAGGGAAAAGAACCTGCGGGTCGCGGGTTATCCGCGCATCGAAGTCAAACCCGGCGACACACCGGAGCACCAGTTCGAATATATCGCGACATTCGAGATCTACCCCGAGGTGGCAGTCGGCGAATTCGCGCAGGTCAGGATCGAGCGGCCGGTCGTGGATATCAACGATGCCGAAGTGGACAAAACCATCGACATCCTGCGCAAGCAGCGCACGCACTACCATGTCGTGGATCGCGCCGCCCAGTCGGGAGACCAGATCCGCATGGATTATCGCGGCACGCTTGGCGGGCAACCGTTCGACGGTGGCGCCGGCACGGACCAGAATACCTTGCTCGGCGGCGGACAGTTGCTTCCCGATTTCGAGAAAAACCTTATCGACATGAAGGCCGGGGAGAGCCGTGCGTTCGACCTGCACTTTCCCGACGATTACCACGGCAAGGAAGTCGCTGGAAAAGTCGCGCATTTCGAGGTTCAGCTCAAGGAAGTGCAGCAACCGCATGTGCCCGAGGCCGATGCGGCGTTTGCCAAATCACTGGGCGTGGCCGACGGTGACCTGGGGAAAATGCGCGCGGACGTGAAAGCCAACCTCGAGCGTGAGGTCAAGCGTCGCGCCGAGACACGGGTCAAGGACCAGGTCATGAAATCCCTGCTGGAGGCGACTAAGGTCGAAGTGCCACGGGCGCTGCTGGACATGGAAATCGAGCGGCTGATGCAGAACATGCGCCATGACCTCGAGCAGCGGGGCCTCAAGGCGGACCAGATTCCGATGCCCAGGGAGGCGTTCGAACCCGAGGCGGTCCGGCGCGTGAGCCTGGGGCTGATCCTTGCCGAGATGGTCAAGCTGCACAAGCTCGAGGCGAAACCGGATCAGATCAAGTCGGTGATTCAGGAGTACGCTCAGAGTTACGAGAAGCCGGAAGAGGTCATGCGCTGGTACTACCAGCAGCCAGAGCGGCTGCGCGAAGTCGAGTCCATCGTCCTGGAAGACAACGTAGTCAAATGGGCGCTGTCGAATGCCAAGGTCGAAGACAAGCCGACCCCCTTCGACGATCTCATGGGGAACGCACAATGATGACAATGCACGATCGCATTTACACGGAACCGCAGGGCCTGGGCCTTGTGCCGATGGTTATCGAACAAAGTGGCCGCGGCGAGCGCGCATACGACATCTACTCGCGCCTGCTCAAGGAGCGAGTGGTGTTCCTGGTCGGGCCGGTCACGGAAATGACCGCCAACCTGATCGTCGCGCAGCTGCTCTTCCTGGAGTCGGAGAATCCCGAAAAGGACATTTCCTTCTACATCAATTCGCCGGGCGGTTCGGTTTCGGCCGGCCTCGCGGTTTACGACACGATGCAGTTCATCAAACCGGACGTAAGCACGCTGTGCATCGGACAAGCTTCCAGCATGGGCGCTTTCCTGCTCGCGGCCGGCGCCAAGGGCAAGCGCTTCGCTCTTCCGAACTCGCGGGTGATGATTCACCAGCCCATGGGAGGCTTCCAGGGCCAGGCTTCGGATATCGAGATCCACGCCCGCGAAATCCTTTACCTGCGCGCCCGCCTGAATGATTTGATGGCAAAGCACACAGGGCAGAAGTCCGACACGATCGAACGCGATACGGATCGTGACAATTTCCTCAGCGCCGAAGAGTCGGTAAAGTACGGCCTGGTGGACAAGGTTTTGCTTAGCCGCAGCGAGACCGCCGCCGCCGCAGTTTGAGCTTGGCAGCCTGAGTCCGGCACAGGGCCGGCAGATGGGTTGAACGAAAGGGAAATATGTCTGAGAAACCTGGTGGCGAAAAGCTTCTTTACTGCTCTTTCTGCGGCAAGAGCCAGCACGAGGTCCGCAAGTTGATCGCCGGTCCGTCGGTTTTCATCTGCGACGAGTGCATCGAGCTGTGCAATGACATCATCCGCGAGGAAAGCCACGCGGAGACCGCCGGCAAGGGCGTCAAGTCCGACCTGCCGGTTCCGCACGATATCCGCGAGAGCCTGGACCAGTACGTCATCGGGCAGGACATCGCAAAAAAAATCCTGTCGGTTGCCGTCTACAACCACTACAAGCGCCTCAAGACGGTGCAGAAGAAGGACGACGTCGAACTTGCCAAGAGCAACATCCTGCTGATCGGTCCCACGGGATCCGGCAAGACGCTGCTGGCGCAGACCCTGGCGCGCCTGCTGAACGTGCCATTTGTGATGGCCGATGCGACCACCCTTACCGAAGCCGGCTATGTGGGCGAGGATGTCGAGAACATCATCCAGAAGCTGCTGCAGAAGTGCGACTACGATGTAGAAAAGGCACAGCGCGGCATTGTCTATATCGACGAAATCGACAAGATCTCGCGCAAGTCCGACAACCCTTCGATCACCCGGGATGTCTCCGGCGAAGGCGTGCAGCAGGCGCTGCTCAAGCTGATCGAGGGCACCATCGCATCGGTCCCGCCGCAAGGTGGCCGCAAGCACCCGAACCAGGAATTCGTGCAGGTCGATACGACGAACATCCTGTTCATCTGCGGCGGGGCGTTCGACGGCCTCGAGCGGATCATCCGCGCCCGCTCCGACAAGGGCGGCATCGGTTTCGGTGCGGAAGTCAAAAGCAAGGACAACCGCAAGGACATCGGCGAGGTGTTGCGCGGCGTCGAGCCCGAAGACCTGATCAAGTACGGCCTGATCCCCGAATTCGTCGGCCGTCTGCCGGTAGTGGCCACGCTGGATGAACTTGATGAGGCCGCGCTGATCCAAATTCTGACCGAACCGAAAAATGCATTGCTGAAGCAGTACCAGCGCATGTTCAGCATGGAAGGCGTCGAACTTGAGGTGCGTACCGAGGCCCTTAAAGCCGTTGCCCTGAAGGCGCTGGCCAGGCGGACCGGCGCGCGCGGCCTGCGTTCGATCCTCGAGCATGTCCTGCTGGACATCATGTACGACTTGCCCTCGCTCAACAACGTGGAGAAAGTGGTCGTTGATGAAAGCATGATCAAAGGGGATACGCAGCCGATACTGCTGTATTCAGATCAGCCGAAGGTTGCGGGTTCTGCTTGACGAAACGGCGGACACGCAACCCTCCACAGGCATCCGTTCGCAGGAAGTCAACGTATTGTGAGGGGTTGTCGTTTGGTTGAAATAGCTGAACGCTGCCCCACCTTAGATCTTACTGATGCCACTTTGGGTGAAAAATGACCTATCCCGCTGATCCTGCCGAAAACGCCGTCGTCTACCCGCTGCTTCCCCTGCGGGATGTGGTGGTTTTCCCGCACATGGTTATTCCGCTCTTTGTCGGGCGCCCGAAATCGATCAAGGCGCTGGAAACGGCGATGGAATCGGGCAAGAGCATCCTGTTGGTGGCCCAGAAGTCGGCGGCCAAGGATGAGCCTTCCCCCGAAGACCTTTACGAAATCGGCAGCATTGCCAACATCCTGCAGATGCTGAAACTGCCCGATGGCACCGTGAAGGTGTTGGTCGAGGGCGTGCAGCGCGCGCGCGTGGTCTCAGTCACGGATGAGAAAACGCACTACGTGGCGGAGGCCGTGCCGATTCCAGCGGATGCAATCGAATCCACCGAAGTCGAAGCCATGCGCCGGGCGATGCTCACGCAATTCGACCAGTACGTAAAGCTGAACAAGAAGATTCCACCGGAGATTCTGACGTCCTTGTCGGGCATTGATGAGCCGGGCCGACTTGCCGACACAGTTGCCGCGCATCTACCGCTGAAGCTCGACCAGAAGCAGGCCGTGCTGGAGATGTTCGAGGTCAAGAAGCGCCTCGAGCACCTGTTGTCGCTGATGGAGGCCGAACTCGACATCCTGCAGGTCGAGCGCCGCATCCGCGGGCGCGTCAAACGCCAGATGGAGAAGAGCCAGCGCGAGTACTACCTGAACGAACAGGTCAAGGCGATCCAGAAGGAACTCGGCGAAGGCGAAGACGGCGCCGATATCGAAGAGCTCGAGAAGAAGATCAAGGCTGCACGCATGTCCAAGGAAGCCAGGACCAAGGCCGACGCCGAGCTGAAAAAGTTGAAGTTGATGTCGCCGATGTCGGCCGAAGCCACCGTCGTGCGCAACTTTCTCGACACGCTGGTCGGCCTGCCGTGGAAGAAGAAGAGCAAGGTCACCAACGACCTGAAGCGCGCCGAGCAGGTCTTGAACGAGGACCACTTCGGACTCGACAAGGTCAAGGAACGCATCCTGGAATATCTCGCGGTCCAGCAGCGCGTGGACAAGCTGAAGGCGCCGATCCTGTGCCTGGTCGGGCCTCCCGGCGTGGGGAAGACCTCGCTCGGGCAGTCGATCGCGCGCGCAACCAATCGCAAGTTCGTCCGCATGGCGTTGGGCGGCGTGCGCGACGAGGCCGAGATTCGCGGCCACCGTCGCACCTACATCGGCTCGATGCCTGGCAAGATCCTGCAGAGCCTGACCAAGGCGGGGGTGCGCAACCCGCTATTCCTGCTCGACGAGGTCGACAAGATGGGGCAGGACTTCCGTGGCGACCCGGCGTCGGCGCTGCTCGAAGTGCTCGATCCCGAGCAGAACCACACCTTCCAGGATCACTACAT
>JAYVMZ010000356.1:0-3231 GCA_043758735.1 Betaproteobacteria bacterium | reverse complement strand
GGCGGGCACGCGGTTTGCGCGGTGGGCTACGACGACTCAACCCAACGCATTCTCGTCCGCAATTCCTGGGGCGATGATTGGGGCATGGAGGGCTACTTCACGATTCCGTACGATTACATCTCGAACGGAAACCTCGCCGACGACTTCTGGACCCTGCGGGGATTCGCCAAGGACTAACCCGACCGGAATTCTCTCAACGATGGTTTCCAGCACACACACGTTCTCCAAAGGCGCATCCGCGATGCGGCTCGGCTTCCTCCTTTCTTCGCCGGAAGGAGGAAGTTCGGGCCTGTTACAGCGCAAATGTGCCTGCGGTGGCGCCCCGGGGCCGAGTGGTGAATGCGAAGCCTGCAAGAAAAAGCGCGAAGCCGGACTGCTACAGCGCAAATCCCTGGGTTTTGAGACCACCGCTCAATTTTCCACTCACAATTCCCGTCATTCCGAAGCCCCTCCCATCGTGCACGAAGTTCTGCGCGCGGCGGGCCGGCCACTTGAAGGCGCCGTCCGCGAGTTCATGGAGCCGCGCTTTGGCCATGATTTCAGCCGGGTGCGGGTGCATACCGACGGTGGGGCGGCGAATGCCGCCCATGCGGTGCAAGCCCGCGCCTTCACCGACGGGCGTAATATTGTATTTGGAAACGGGGAATATGCCCCTGCCACCTCCAAAGGGAAAAGACTCCTCGCCCACGAACTGACCCATGTGGTGCAACAGTCGAACGGTCAATTCCGCCAAGCGTCAGGCCGGATCGGACCGGCCAATGATCCGGCCGAGGTTGAGGCCGATCAGGTGGCGGAAAAGGTGGTTGGTGCTGGTCCCTTGGCTGCTTCTTCACCCATCTCGCGGCAAAGACCGGGAGTTATTTCCCGACAGGGCACGGCGAGTCCGGTGAATTGCCCGGCGGGCAGCCATGGCGCCCCGGCTGGGGCTGACCAGGTTCTCGATCGATTGGAACTGTTCGCCATTCTCGCCACGACCCTCGCGAGTTCTGATCTTGCCATGCTGCAGCTCGACGCGGTTCTACCAGGGCTGGGCGCAGGCGGAGGTTTCACCATGCCGACCGGAACGAGGATGCAAAACTATACCAATCGCTTTGGACTGCCATCTGCGGCGGACAGAGGCAGATTCAGGAACCGCCTCTCCGGTGCTACCTTCCCCTCGCAAGCCCAAGCGCTCGTGGAGGAGGCAAAATCGCTGCAGCATCGCTATTCACGGATCGCAGATTTTCTCGGCGGTTCGAGTATCCGTTTTCTCTGCATCACCCATCAGACGACCATCGGCGGTTGCACTGCAGACTGTTCCCGAGCCTCCGCTTTCGGGTGTCCCACCGTGATCATACTTTGCCCAAGCTTCTGGACTTTTTCACCCGCCACCCAATCGCAGCTGCTTATCCACGAAGCCGCCCACTCGCTATTTGGCATCTTGCACGGGCACAATTTCACCCACGCCGACTGTTATGCGGCATATGCCGCCGACGCTCATGGAACGGCCTCACCCACCACGCCTGCGTGCGTTCCCTGAAAACGAGCCAGCCTAGGTCCTAATGTTCGCCCTATCACCATCGGTCAGCGCATCTGAGCGAAAAGAGAGTCACCGTCCAACGGTAACGCGACTGCCGTTGCCGCCTGGCCGTGGCGTCGCGCTGCAGCGCAAGTGCGCCTGCGGCGGCACGCCCGGGCCGACCGGCGAATGCGCCGAGTGCCGGAAAAAACGCGAGGAAGGAATCTTGCAGCGCCGCGTCGGGCAGTCTTCGCCCGCAACGTCCAACTCTACGAGCGTCGCTTCCTCGGTCCGGGAAACTTTGCGGTCATCGGGAACACCGCTCGACGCCGCCACGCGCGCGAACCTTGAGCCGCGATTTGGTTACGATTTCAGCCAGGTGAGAATCCATACCGACGCGAAAGCGGCCGATTCCGCCCGGGACGTCAACGCCCTGGCCTACACAGTGGGACGCGATGTGGTGTTTGGTGCAGGGCAGTATTCGCCCGGCACCTCCGCTGGTCGAATTTTGCTGGCACACGAACTCACACATGTGGTTCAACAAGGCGGCCCCGAATACGATTCCAGCGGGCCGCTGAAAATCGACCCGCCCGACAGCGCGCTCGAACATGAAGCCCAGACAGCCGGTACGCGTGCCGGCAACCATTCAGTCGTTCAACCGGGCGGCGGAAACACCAACGGTCTGCTTCAACGCGCAACGGATAAAGCGGTCGGCGCGAAGCAGGGTTCCGACAACGAATGCGCCGGCTGGTTCGCCGATCACGAGAGCCTGAGCAAACGGGCGGCTGAACTCTACGTCCGGACGGAATTGTCCGGGAAACGCGGCACCGTGGCAAAAATCGATTGCGATATGGTGGCGGCAAACGGTGCGTTCGCCTGCACGGTCCGCTTTTCCGACGGAACGGAAATCAGGGTCATCGCCCGACCGGACTCGATCGCGGTCGGCGTCGCGCCGCTCAAATCAATGAATCCAGCTGCGGATCGTCCGTTGTGTTTTTATTCGTTCGCCTGCCCAGGACCCAATCGCGATTTGGTGCTGACGAAAATCAAGTGCAACGTCGCGACCGCGCCGTCCGTCCCCACGGCCAACCCTTCGCAGGATAGAAATGCATGAGCACCTTGCTACAACTTCAGAAGACAGGACCGTCGACGATCCGACGCGGCGACGCGGGAATGGAAAAATTATGATGAACGCAAGCACTCCACTCGCTCAAAAATTATCGGTCAATCCGTGCCGTTGCGCGCGGCCGGGTGGCGGAGCTCCAACCATTGTTCATAATATTTTACGCACACCCGGCCAGCCTCTCTCTGCGGCAACACGTGCGCTTGTGGAACCCCGCTTCGGTCACGACTTCAGCCACGTCCGCGTACATACGGGAAGCGAAGCGGCAGCTTCCACCCGCGCCGTCCGGGCCCACGCTTACGCGATTGGGAACGACTTGGTTTTTGGGGAAGACCGTTACGCGCCCGCCACCACACCGGGAATCCGTCTGCTCGCGCACGAGCTCACCCACGTCGTGCAACAAAAGATCGGCCGCGGAGGAAACGAGCAGGCCGCGGAAAGGGAAGCTGACACTGCTGCCGAGGCCGTTCTCGCGGGACGCAAGCCAACAATCTCCTCAACCGGCGGACCTGTTTTGCAACGTCAACCCAGCACAGCCGATGAAGACAAAGAGCGGGACAAAATCATCACCGCAAGCGCCCGGACGGGAGACCTGACAAGCCGGGCCTGG
>JAYVMZ010000355.1:0-7240 GCA_043758735.1 Betaproteobacteria bacterium | reverse complement strand
TGACGCAGAACCAGATCGTCGCCGCGCTGATCACGGTGCCGGTACTGCTGAGTTTCTGGTTCATCGGTCACCTGCAGAATTTTCAGGCTTCGTACGCTTTACGCAGCCTGTTCGGCTATCTGTCTTTCGCCCTGCATTTCGCGGATTTCGTCCAGGGCCTGATTCGCAGTGAAGCCATCTTGTTCTACCTGATCGTCAGCGCCATCGCGCTGACCCTGAACACCAGCTATCTGCAGTGGCGGCGCTGACATGGACAACTTTTTCCGATCCGGCTTGATCCTCATTACGGGCATTGTGCTGCTGGCGACGGCCGGTGCCATCCATGCAATTCTCCTCGAGGGTTTCGTATGGACCGCAAGCCTGGCCATAGCCGGCCTCGTGCTTTGTGCATGGGGCGGTTACTCGTTGCGCGCAAACCTTGCCGCCATGGTGCGGGAGGGACGCGGTGAAATCCTGCTCTACACCCTGGGGACCGTCGGCGTGCTGCTTGCAGTGGCCTACCTGTCGGCCCAGTTTCCCCTGCGTCTCGACATGACCGAGGAAGGCAAGTATTCGCTTTCCCGGCAAACAGTAACCATGCTCAAGCGCCTGGAGAAACCGGTGCGCGTCACCTTTTTCCACGATCCGATGATGCGCGAGACCGTTGAACTCTATGAGTTGATGGCGCGCCAGACCGACAAACTCACGCTTGAGTTTTTCGATCCCATGCTCAATCCCGCTCAGGCACGGATGCGTGACGTGCAGTTCGCGGGCACATCGATCCTGGAGAGCGAAGGGCGCAAGGTGCAGATCAGCGGCTCCAGCGAAACGGAAATCGCCAATGCCATTTTGCGGATTTCGCTCGGTGTTACGCAGAAAGTCTGCTTCCTGGACGGACATCGCGAGCCCGATCCCTTCAGCATGGAGTCCCACGATCACATGGAGGGTGACGCAGGCCATTCCCACGGCCTCGGTGCGCAGTATGTGCTGCATCAGCAACACGGCATGGCCAAGGCCCGCAATGCCCTCGAGACGCTGAATTACACGGTCGAGAAGCTCTCCCTTGCTCGGACCGGCGCTGCCGAAGACCTTGCACGCTGCTCGCTGCTGGTCGTGGCAGGTCCGAAGGTAGCTTTGCTGCCGGCCGAAGTGGGCACCATCCGAAAATTCCTTGCTGCCGGCGGAAATGCACTGTTCATGCTCGATCCCTTTATCCGCACGGGCGTCGAGCCGGTGCTGCGCGAATATGGAATCGTCGCTGACGACGACATTGTGATAGACGAGGCGTCACATTTCTGGGCGGATCCCTCGTCGCCTGCGGTGACCGATTACAACTATCACGCGATCGCCCAGGACCTGCCGCTGACTTTTTTCCCGGGCGCACGGTCTTTCTCCCCGACCTCGCAACGCGTCCCCGGCACGGACGTGGCACCCCTTGCCAACTCATCGAAGCAAAGCTACGGTCAAACGGATTCCCAGCGCACGCGCTTCGACAAAGCCAAGGACCTTCCGGGCCCACTGACGTTGGTAGCGGCCGCCATACGCCGTCCGGCTCCGGCCAACGACCCTCTGTATCGCAATCCCGGCGACGGGAAATCTGCGAAGGCCGCAGCCAAGGACGATGCGTCGGTTCCGATTACCGCCCGTTCCCGCATCGCCGTCATCGGCGATTCGGACTTTGCCACCAATTCGTTCTTCCACATCATGGGCAACGGCAAGCTATTCCTTAACGCGGTGAACTACCTGGCGTCAAAGGAAAATCTGATCGGCCTGGAACCGCGCTCGAACGATCTGCCTCGCGTCAATCTAACCAATCGCCAGATGAAAGGGACCTTCTTCCTCGCGGTGATTCTCATTCCGGCGATTCTGGCCGCAGTCGGCTTCGTGGTGTGGTGGAAACAACGATGAATCACGGCGGACGCGGCAGGCGCCGTGTGCTTGTCGTCTGGGTGGTGTTGGCAGCGCTGATAGCCGGGATCGCGTCTCTGGAATACCGGAACCGTTCCAGGATTCCAGAAGGTGCGGCGGAAAAGATCCACGGAGCCGAAGGTTCACGCATGCTTTTGCCCGCTCCCGTCGATGAACTGGGCGCGATAGAATTGGTTCGCGAGGGCACGCTCCACCGGTTCGAACGCGATGCATCCGGCGCCTGGTTCTACCACGGCCTGCATGCCAGTGCGCAGCCGGCTCACGCGCATCAGACCGATCCGGCACAGGCGCAGATCATCGAAAAAGCCTTCGCTGCTCTAGGGCGTACCCGAATGGAGCGTCAGTTCAAGCTTGACGTGCAGGCAACGAGCTATGGTCTGTCGTCGCCGAAGATGATCATTCTCGTCTACGGGAAGGCCAATCCGATGCCGCTTGCTCAATTTGCCGTCGGCGACGTCGCGCCAGACCAGTACAGCCGCTACGTGCTCCCGGTGGGGGGCGCCCACGTCGTCACCATTGCTGACTATCAAATCACCAATCTGCTGGACCTCATCCGGGCGGTCGGCGGCAGCAACACGCCGCTGCGCGGGATCGAAATCGAGAAGCGCCGCTGACGGTATTTCTGCCGCACTGGAGCCGCAGGAAATCTTCACCGCCCGATGAAGCGCAACCTCTGCCAATAATGATCCATACCAAGCCACGTTCCGCCGCCCGGAAATCTCTCGGCTCCGCGATCTATCGACTGACGGCCGAGGCGATTGCATCGCTCCTGCTGCTCGGTTGGGCTGGCATGACCGGTGCACACACAGGTGGCATGACAGGGTTCGCTACCATTACCATCAGCGAAAAGTCCGTGCGCTACAGTTTGACGTTGTCAGACATTGCGCCCGGCTCCCTCGCCGAAAAGATGCACCTCGGCCAACCCGGTGCCACACCGGATTACCGGCCGTTCATCACGACGATCAGCGAAAAAATCCATTTCGCCAACGATGACGCGCCCTGCACGGCCGCCGAAGGCCGTATCGCGCCACCGTCCGCGACCTCCGTCAGCCTCACAGGGGCCGTGGATTTCAATTGTCCCGCGCAGATCCGCAAACTGAGCATTCGCGACGACATGTCGGAAGCGCTCGGCAGCAGCCACCATACGTTGGCGCTCATCATCTGGTCCGGGGGCAGTCAGCAATTTGCTTTTGGCAGTGACGCGCGCGAGACCAGCGTCGAAGTGGCGCAGCCTGCCCACGCGTCGCGCGGCGCCGGCAGCTTCTTCCCGCTGGGCATCGAACACATTCTGACCGGTTACGACCATCTGCTCTTCCTGCTGGCGCTCATGTTGCGGGGCGGGGGGCTGTGGTCCTTGCTGAAGATCATTACGGCCTTCACCATCGCGCACAGCATCACACTGGCACTCGCCGCGCTGGACGTGATCGTCCTTCCCGGCGCGCTGGTCGAATCCGTGATCGCGCTGTCGATCGCGTACGTCGCATTGGAAAACCTGCTGCCGCGTTATGCGGCATCGCGCCGCTGGGCGGTGAGTTTCCTGTTCGGCCTGGCGCACGGCTTCGGCTTTTCCTCGGTGCTGCGTGAAATCGGCTTGCCGAAAGAAAATTTGCTGTTGTCCCTGCTGAATTTCAACCTCGGCGTGGAAGCGGGACAGTTGACCGTCGTATTGCTGGCGGTACCCGTCCTGATGCGGTTGAGGTCGCGGCCTTGGGAACCGCGCGTCGTCATGGCGATTTCCGGCGTGATCTTCGTGCTCGGGCTGATGCTGTTCGTCGAACGCGCCTTCCTCGGCGGTTGAACATCGCCGCACAATTCCACGGCGAAGCGCTCTGTGCGTTTGCTGAATTTGAGCGAGTATTACCGCGAGCCCTCGCAAAAAATATTAGCGCTGGACCGTCAACACGGTAAATCCTTCGCCGATGAGGTCTCGGTTGATCGCGCCTTTCAGTCCCGCATCGCGCAACAGCTTCTCCTGTTCCTCGCGCGTCGGAATCACGTTGCCCCAGATCAATTCCTCGAATCCAGTCTGCAGGGGAAAGCGGAATTCGGGACGGCGCGCCTCCTCCAGCGTAGTAGGATAAGTCTCGTCGATGATCACCATCCATCCACCGGCCTTGAGCGTGCGCGCGGCAGCGCCGACGACGGCGGGACGTATCCCGGGCGCGATTTCATGCAGCACTTCGATCATCACGACCGCGTCGAACGCACCGGCAGCAGCATCCACTTTCTCCCTGTGCAGGGTAATTCTTCCGGCGAGTCCCGCCTGCTGCACCTTGTCGCGGGCTTTGGCCAGGCTCTCATCATCGATATCGACGCCCGCGAGGCGCGCACCGGCGAAAGCCTTCGCCGCCTGCAACAAAAAATTTCCCGTACCGCAGCCGATTTCCAGAATCGCCCCACCGGCGGCAAGACGCTCCGCCAGGCCTGTTAACGCGGGCAGGATCTTCTTCGCCGTGACCACCTGCAACCCCTGCGTGGACTCGGCGATGGCCTGGTTGAAATGGTCGCCGCGCCCCTGGAACGGTTTTGCCTTCCCGGTCTTGAAAGCTTCACGGCAGCGCTGAAAATCATCCGCCGCCACTTCCGTGCCGAGGCGCACATACCCGCCCAGGTAGCGCGGATGGGTCGGGCTGGCGAGGATCGAATCGAAATGAGGGGCGAGCCGGTACTTTCCCGCCGTATCCGCGTCTAGGATTTCCAGTCCATAAGCCGTCCTGCACCAGACTTCGACATAGGGCGCATGCAATCCGAGCTGCCCCGCCAGATCGGCTCCCGTGAGACCCGGGGTCTTCGCGAGCACGCCGAACAAGCCCAGATGCACGCCCAGGTCGATCAGGTGGATGGTATTGAATCCGCGCCGCCATTCGAAAATGCGCGCGACCTGTGCATCTGCGGTGATCTGATTGCCTGCTTCGGCCATGGCCTTCCTCCCGGGACTATTTTGGCTGTCGGCAAAGTATACTGGCGCGAATCGGCCTCTTACGAAGCATTTCGACTGAACATATGTCCATCATGAAGTTGCTGAAAATCCTGGTTGCCGCGCTCCTCGTGGCGAGCTCGGCGTCGGCCCAGCCGATTGCGGAAATCGGCGAACCCCCGCCCGCCCTGAAGGGCAAGCTGTTCTCCGGCCAGGCTTTCGACCTCGCGCAAATGCGCGGCAAAGTGGTGCTGGTCAATTTCTACTCTAGCTACTGCAGCTTCTGCGCGTACGAAATCGGCAACCTGGAAAATTTCTACGAACAGCACCACGAACAGGGCTTCGAAGTCATCGTCGTCGGCATCGATAATCTTGAGGACCGCGCGCGTGTCGAGCGTATGCTCGGCATCTACGGATTGCCGGGCGTCATGGCCGACGAGCTCGAGCAGAGCGGATTCGAACGCAAGTATCCGACCCCCACCTCCTTCGTCATCGATCGCGACGGCCTACTGCGCAGCCAGACACGCGGCGCGAAGCAGCCGTTCTACTATGCGGATAAGGTATTGCCGCTATTGCAGCAGAAGAGGTAGAGGGCTCAGGCGCTGCCGCGCCCCAATGGCATCCGTAGCAAACCGAGCGATTTTTGCATCGTCTACCGCTCACCCAGCCAGATGGCGGAGAACGCCCTGCCCCAGAGCGGCGCCGACGCATTGAGAATCACCGCATAGGATGCAGACAGATATTATCGAGGCAAAGGCAAACAATGAAAATGGCAGGGCCGAATTGAGCGCGCCGATGATCAGGTAAGCCCGCCAATGAGACCTGAATTCGAGATCGACGCCGGCCGTGCGGAGAATCTGGACAATTTTGCGATTACGCACGTGCGGCGGCGCGTCTGGGCTTGGTAGTGGCCACTTCCAACATCCGCGTCCACCCGTAAGGATCGGCAGCGCGTCCGTACTGGATGTCGGTCAGTCCCTTGAAAAGCTTGCGCGCGACCGGGCCGGGTTCGCCGGACGCAAATTTTTAATTGCGCCCGCGATAGCCGAGGCTGCCGACCGGGGCGATGACCGCGCCGGTGCCCATGCCGAACGCTTCGGTGATTCTCGCCGATTCGACATCGCGCATCAATTCGTGGATGTCGATGCGGTCCTCCGTAACCGGATAACCCAGGTCGGGCGCCAGCTTCAGCAGGGAATCACGCGTGACGCCGCGCAGGATGGCGCCGGACAGCATCGGCGTGCGGATGGTTTTTCCGTCGTAAACAAATGCAATGTTCATCGCGCCGACTTCGTCGACGTAACGCCGCTCGACGGCATCGAGCCACAGCACTTGCTGATAGCCCGCGGCAATCGCTTCTTCCGTCCCCGCCAGGCTGCCCGCGTAGTTGCCCGGTGTTTTTGCTTCCCCGGTTCCGCCGCGCACAGTGCGCACGTAACCGTCGGACACGAACACCGACACCGGCCTGAATCCGCCGGCGAAATACGGCGCAACCGGACTCAGGATAATGTAGTGCAGGAAGGTGCGGCTGGCGCGGACTTCCAGCGTGTTTTCCACCGCGATCATGACGGGGCGGATGTAGAGCGCCGCGGCTTCCTGCTTCGGCACCCAGCCGTGTTCGAGCTTGACCAGTTCCGAAATCGCCTCAACGTGTTCGTCGACATCCACCTCGGGCATTGCCAGGCGCACAGCGGAGAGGTTGAAGCGCTCTGCATTCTTCTCGACACGAAACAGGTTCAGGTTGCCATCGGGACGCGAGTAAGCCTTGGTCCCGTCGAAAATCATCTGCCCGCAATGGAAAACCTGGGCGGCCGGATCGAGCGCCAGCGGCCGGTAAGGCCCGATGACCGCATCGTGCCAGCCTCTTCCGGTCGTGTAGTACTGCGTGAACATGCGCGCAGTAAAGTGGCGCCCGAAACCCAGCGGGTCCGGCAATGCCGCAGGTGCCGATTGCATGATGGGTTCGATGCGGATGTCCAGCTTGCTCATGAAACGTTGTCCGACAGGAAGTGCTCCACAAGGGCCTTCCATTCTTCTTCAAGTTCCGCATCGGCTGTCTTCCTGCCGGCGCGGCGATACCAGTATCCCGCATTGGCCAGGTCGCCTTCGATGCGATGCAGGTGTGCGTGGATCACGGCGTATGACTTGTCATCCTCATGCGCCTGCACGATGACGTGGGCGCGGTCCCAATCGCCTCTGCGCAAATGCCACAACGCCTCCAGCGCGGGGGCCAATCCCGTCGGCGGCGAATTTCGGGACGTAGTCAGTGTGAATTCCTGCAGATCCATGGTGCTCGACGGCATTGCCCGGCGGGCCAGACCGCCATTATCGATGGATTCTGCGTTTCTCGCCCGATAAAACGTTCCATCAGATCCGACTGAATCTCACCACAGAGGCACAGATACCCGACGTGCT
>JAYVMZ010000354.1:0-3502 GCA_043758735.1 Betaproteobacteria bacterium | reverse complement strand
TCAGCACCTGGCTTCCCAGCGGAACATGGGTTGCGGTAACCAGCAGGCCCGCGATCAACGCGGGGAGCAGGAGGCTGAACTCGAGATTGAACATGTTATTTCTTCACCGCTTTGAGTCTCGCGATCGAATCGTCGAACAGGCCGAACAAGTCCTTGGCCCCGGTCGTTCCTCCCACCGTGTAGGGTAGCTCCACCACAGGAACAGAGGTCTTTTCCGACAGCGAGTTGGCCGACTTCGGATCCTGATAGGCCGAACGGACGATGACATCGGCGGCGCCGCCCTTTAAACGCCCGACCAGATCGGAGAGATGACCGGCACTCGGTGGAATGCCCGGCTTCGGTTCGATGTTCATGACTTCCACCAGGCCGAGCCACTTGATCAGATAGACCGAGTCCTTGTGATACGGCACGACGCGCAGGCCTTTCAGCGGCGCGGCATCCTTTTCCCAACGCGAGATGGCCTGTCCCCAGCGGCCCTGAAAGTCCTTGCTGCGTGACTCGTAGTAGGGGGCGTTTCCTGCATCGATCTGCTCAAGGCGCTGCGAGATTACCAGCCCGACCTTGGCGATATTGTGCGGATCGAGCTGAATATGCGGGTTGCCTCCGGGATGCACGTCCCCATCCGCACGATCCAGTCGAGTCGGGATTTCCAGCCGGTCCACAAATTCCGCAGCGGCGATGAAGCCGGGCTGGCCCGGTTGCACTTTCTGGTTTCCCGCGGTCTGCAGCAACACGGGCAGCCAGCCGATTTCGAGTTCGGCGCCGGTGCATATCGCCAGCTCGGCGCTGCGCATGTGCGCGACCAGACTCGGCCGCGCTTCGATCCGGTGCGGGTCCTGCAAAGCGTTGGAGGCTTGGTAGACCGAGACCTTGTTGCCGCCCAGTTCGGTCGCCAGCGCCGCCCATTCCGGCAGGCAGGCAAAAATGTTGACCGTGGCGAGGGCCGGCGTGCATACGGCGCATAACGCCGCCGTGGCGGCGAGTGCTTTCCATCTGTTCATGTTCATATCCTTTCGTGTCGACCGCGCGATCGTGCGCGGGACGTTTCGTTTGCGGTCCGAAGGCGGGTCAGAATTTATGCGCGCCATGCGTGCCGAGGCTCATGATGTATTGCAGGAAGACCTGGTTATCGGCTTCGTTGAAGCGGGCTTCGTCGCGCGCAAACTGTAGCCGGAAGCGGGAAAACTCCGACGGCGAAAAATCGATCATCGCCGTGGTTCGCTTCGGGTCGTTCCGGGCAAGGCGCGGGAAATCAGCGGCAGTCAGCGCACCGCTGTTCACCAGCCCGATGTCCGGGTTGCCGCTGTTCAGCTCTTCGTGACGCAAACCCACTCGCCAGCGGGCCATGAACTGGTAGGCGCCTTGCATGTACCAGCCGGACTGGCTGGAGTGATAGTTGCCGGAGAGATTGGCGCCCGCAGGGTCGAAGGCGAGGCTGCCGTCTTCGGTGCGATGCAGATATTCCGCCTGGAACTTGAAGTTGCGATCGACCGTGTTGCCGTTGGGTGCCCACTTCCAGACGAAATCCAGGCCCCACATCTTGCTGTCGCCGGTCACTGCGTTGGTGACGGGCGTGCCCGCCGCATTGTCGTCGTCGTAGGTACGGTCCTGGGCATGGGTGACCCGGTACGACGCGCCAACCCGGTAGCTGTTGCTGATACCGATATCGTCGCCAAGATGCGCGAAGATCATTCCGGCGTTGGCACCGTTCTTGTTGCGCTCCGATCCCGGGAAACTGGCCCCCCGTCCGGTTTCGACACCGAGCTCGACGAACATCGGCGTCGGTGCCAGCCAGCGTGCCTGGATACCTTCCTCCTGGAGTTGGCCGCCGAAGAAAGCCTGGTGGACCAGCGGCAGGTCGACGAAATCCCAGGCATGGGCGTGTATCTCGTTGACGTAGCCGAATCCGGAAAAAAAGCGGCCGAACTTCACGGTCAGACCAGGTACGTAACCGGTGTTTTGCACGTAACCCTCCTCGACCGAGGCCCCGTTCTCCGGCGTTATCGAGAGGACAAAAAATCCGGAGAAATAAGGATCGATGTTGGAGGAAACGTCGAGTTCGGACTCACCCAGGTTGAAGCTGCGACGGCCGGGACCGATTCCGTCCCCGCCGGGGATGAAGCCGCCGATCTGGTAGGTGTTCGGATCGCGCTGCAGGTTGCTGAGCTGCCCGCCGAGGATCAGCGAGATGGCCGGATTGAACGCGTTCGGCGAAGCCGGCGCGGACTGAGCTGGCGCAGCGGCCGCAGCCGAGGCCGGATGTTGCTCCGTCTGCTCGAGGCGTTGCTCGAGCTGGCGGATGCGCGTCTCGTAGCCGTCTTTGAGGTCTTTAATTTCCTCGCGGATTTTCTGGACTTCCGCATCGTCCGCGCCGATGGCGGGAACGGGTGCGACAAAGGCAGCGCCGATTGCGACTGCCAGGGTGACATTCCTGAACATGAGAACCTCCTCTGGACGAAAAAAATCAACGCGCCGCAGCGATGCTGCGGGCTTAGCGACGTCGATCAGAGGAAAAACGGAGGAGCGCGGCTGTGAAAGGCGGCAAACGTGCGCGGACTGAAGATATAGTCCACAGACAACGGATGCGCAAAGAAAAGGTCCAGCGAGACGAGGACGGGGACGCTGGTCGGGGCGACGCCGGAGATCTTCTCGAAGCTGACGCATTTGTCGCACAGCTTCGAATGGGCGAGCTGCTCTTTCGCCGGCGTTTCCTTGCCAAGGTGCGAAATCGCATGCGCGTACGCCGCCTGCTGCGCGAACAGCAGCAGCAGGATCAGCAGGGCATTGAAGGCGCGATTCAGTTTCATGGGCAGGGTAATCCGGCAGGCAGTGTAGCGCCGACCGGGACGTTTCGCCAACATCGGGTTTACAGCGGTCTTCGTCACAGTCCGGGACGGTTTATGGTCGAGAAACACCAATCGGAGGTTTTCCATGTGGTCAGGACCGGGAGCAGCGGACGCCTCGTGCTGATTGCGGGCAAGGATGCGTTCCTGGTCCGCGCGAACAGCGAAGTCGAGATTCTGGGGAAGCCCAAGACGCTCGCGTTGACCGGCCTGCGCATGCTGACCGGCGCATTGCTGGGCGTGTTCGGCAAGGACGCTCCGCGCCAGGTGCTAACCGCGACGGCGACCGCCGGCATACGCGGTACCGCTATTTATATTGAAGCGTCGCCGGAGCGGACTTACTTCTGCACGTGTTACGGGACGGTCGAGATCGAAGATCAGCACCGCGCGGAGAGGCGCCTGGTTACCTCCGGTTATCACACGCCCAATGTCATTTACGCCGAATTAACCGAAGGCAGGATGATGCAGAAGGCCGAGTTCATCAACCACACGGATGATGAACTGGTGATGCTGGAGAAGCTGGTGGGAAGAGTGCCGCCCTTCGTGAGGCAGTAATTGGTGATTGGTCACTGGTAATTAGCGAAGCATCCGCTACGCTTTTTACAATCACCAATCACCAATCACCAATCACCAATCACCAATCACCAATCACCAATCAC
>JAYVMZ010000353.1:0-6226 GCA_043758735.1 Betaproteobacteria bacterium | reverse complement strand
GGGGGGCCAGCGTTTCGTTGTTGACCACTTGCGGCGGGGGTGGCGGGGGCACGGCGGGTGCCGGATTGCCTGGCGGGGCGGCCGGTTCCGGTCCCGGCGTGGTGATCAGCGCCTGCGACGGTGCATGGGGTGCGGTGAGTCCGGCGGGGCGGTCACGGAACCGGTCGACCAGCGCGAGGCTGCCGATGGCCAGGCCGATCAGGACGGCGGCGCCGATCAGCCGCCGTCCGGCGGGCGATTTAGTCTCTTCCTGCACAGGGGCGACTGGCTTGCTGGAATTGGTCGGCATGTCTTTGTTATTTGGAGTCCGGACGCAGGATGCTATCACTGAATTTTCCCCTCATACGGGGGTGCCCGGCGCGCACAATATCCCGCGCCAGCCCGGATCCCGCTCCACGGCCATTCCTTTCACTGATGTGCCATGCTATCCTTATGAATTATCTTCAAAAAACAAACCTCTTGGAGGAAATTGATGGCTGTTGAACGCACCCTGTCGATCATTAAACCCGATGCAGTCGCTAAAAATGTGATCGGACAGATTTATTCACGATTTGAAGGTAGCGGATTGAAGGTCATCGCGGCGAGAATGGTGCATCTGTCGCGTAACGACGCAGAAGGCTTCTATGCAGTGCACCGGCAGCGCCCGTTTTTCAACGACCTCGTGAGCTTCATGATCTCCGGCCCGGTTATGGTGCAGGTGCTCGAGGGCGAAGGTGCGATCCAGAAGAACCGCGATCTGATGGGGGCCACCGATCCGAAAAAGGCCGACAAGGGATCCATCCGCGCCGATTTTGCCGACAGTATTGACGCCAACGCGGTGCATGGTTCCGATGCGCCGGAAACCGCTGCGGTTGAGATCGCCTATTTCTTTCCGACCCTGAACGTCTATTCGCGCTGATGTCCGTCAACCTGCTTGATTTCGATGCTGAACGACTCACCGGTTTCTTTGCTGAAATCGGCGAGAAGCCGTTTCGCGCGCGGCAGGTGATGCGCTGGATTCATCAGTTCGGGCAGTCCGAATTCGAGAAGATGAGCGACCTGTCGAAAGGCCTGCGCGCCAAGCTGGAATCGGGTGCAATGGTGCAGGCGCCGTCCGTCATGTCCGATTCGACCGCAGCCGACGGAACGCGCAAATGGCTGCTTTCCGTAGGGGCGGCCAACGGCATAGAGACTGTGTTCATTCCCGAAACGAGTCGCGGAACGCTGTGCGTGTCCTCGCAAGTGGGTTGCGCGCTGGAATGTGCGTTCTGCTCGACCGGCCGGCAGGGTTTCAACCGCAACCTGTCCGTCGCGGAAATCGTCGGCCAGCTGTGGTGGGCCAATCGGGCGCTCGGTGCCTCGCCGAAAGGCGAGCGGGTAATCAGCAACGTGGTCATGATGGGCATGGGCGAACCGCTGGCCAATTTCGACAACGTCGTTTCCGCAATGAAGATCATGCTGGACGACTATGGCTACGGCCTGTCGCGCCGGCGCGTCACGCTGTCCACATCGGGCATGGTTCCGGCGATGGACCGGCTGGCTGTGCAGTTGCCTGTGGCGCTCGCAGTGTCGCTGCACGCGCCAGACGATAAACTGCGCGATCGCCTCGTGCCGATCAACAAGAAATATCCGCTGAAGGAATTGATGGCGGCCTGCAAGCGCTATATCAAGGTTGCGCCACGCGATTTCGTTACCTTCGAATACGTGATGCTCGACGGTTTCAACGACAGCGTCGAACAGGCGAAACAACTGGTGGAACTGGTAAAGGGCGTGTCCTGCAAGTTCAACCTCATCCCCTTCAACCCGTTTCCGGATTCCGGATTCGAGCGTTCTTCGCCCGAGCGCATCAGTGCGTTTCGCGACGTGCTTATGCAGGCCGGTCTGGTGACGACAACACGCAAGACGCGCGGCGACGATATCGACGGCGCATGCGGCCAGCTTGCCGGCCAGGTGCAGGATCGCACGCAGCGCAAGGCCAAACGCGCGCTGGGGGCACCGGCATGAACGGGATCCGCGCTCTAATTCTCGTCGTACTGCTGGCCGGTTGCACCACGACGAACAAATTGGAAACCGGCGAGCCGCGCAATGCGGCCGAGAACCGCGCCCGCATCCATACCGAGCTCGGGGCCGCATATTACGGCGCGGGGCAGATGCCGGTTGCCGTCCAGGAGCTGAAGGAGGCGATCAGCGCCGATCCGAATTACGGTCCGGCGCATAGTCAGCTCGGGTTGGTCTACATGACGCTCAAGGAAGACGCGCTGGCGCAGCAATCCTTCGAGCGAGCGCTGAAAATCGATCCCAATGATTCATCGGCGAACAACAATTTCGGCCTGTTCCTGTGCCAGCGCAAGCACGAGAAGGAGGCCATGAAGTACTTCGCGGCGGCGCTGAAGAATCCGCTCTACGCGACCCCGGAAAATGCTTACACGAACGCGGGCGTGTGCTCGCGCATGCAAGGCGACGATGTCAAGGCGGAGGAGTGGCTGCGCAAGGCGCTCGCGCTGCAACCGGACCAGTCCCAGGCGCTGTATCAACTCGCCGACATCGCTTTCAAGCGCAATGAGTTGATCAATGCGCGCACGTTGCTGAACCGCCACATGCAGGTGTCGACCCCGTCCGCCGATGCATTGTGGCTGGGAGCCCGCATCGAGCAGCGCCTTGGCAATCGCACGGCCATGTCGAGCTATGGCGTCCAGCTTAACAATCGCTATCCGGGCGCCGTACAGACGAAATCCTACAACGAAGGACGCTTTCAGTGAGCGACCCAGAGATCAACGGTGAGTCGGCGGCGGTAGTGTCCGCGCCTGAGCGGCCGGGTGCGGCCGGGGCTGCTCTGCTCAAGGAGCGTCGCCGCCAGGGGTTGAGCCTGGGCGATGTTTCACGCCAGCTCAAGTTGTCGGTGCGCCAGGTCGAAGCGCTGGAACGAGACGACCATTCCGCGTACAAGGGCCCGGTTTTTATTCACGGGTTCATCCGCAATTACGCAAAACTGCTCGGACTCGATCCGGAACCGCTGATCCGTGCCACCGACGCGATGCTGAATCCGCCGCCAATTGTGGCTCCCGTCGCGCGCGAGCCGGAACAGGCCCGGTCGGTGGGTGCGCAGAAACAGAAGATGAGCCTCTGGCCCGCGGCGGTGGTAGTGGTCGTCGTCGGTATCGCGATGTCGATTTATATTGGCGATCGCCGGGCACCGGATGCGGCGCGCAATGCGCCGACAGTGGTTGCGCGCGACATGCCCGCGCCGGCGACAAAGACGCTTGCCGAGCCGAAGGCGAGCACAGAGGCGAAATCTAAAGCGGATCCGAAGGCCGAAGAAATCGCAACGAAGCCTGCGGCAAAGCCCGACAAAAAACCTGAGGCGAGGCCTGAGCCGAAGACGGAAACGAAGGCCGAATCCACAGGGCCTCGCGTGCCGGTTGAATCCGGTGGCGCACAAGCCGCGCAAGGTGCGGAAACCGGCGCACGGATGACTGTGCGCATGATCTTCGAGCAGGATTCCTGGGTCGAGATCAAGGACCGCTCCGGCAACACGATATTCGGTCAGCTCAATCCGGCAGGCAGTCGTCGCAGCGTAAGCGGCGACCCTCCCCTCTCTGTCGTCGTTGGCCATGCCGCCGGCGTGCGTCTGTTTCAGGGTGACAAAAACATCGATCTGGCACCGCACACTCGCGTTGACGTTGCGCGGCTGACGCTGGAATAACGCTGCCGTTTCTCATGTCCGGCCATTCCATTTCCCGTCATGAAACCCGCCAGGTCCGTATTGCCGGCATTCCGGTGGGTGGAGGCGCGCCGGTCGTTGTGCAGTCGATGACCAATACTGATACCGCGGACGTGCAGGCCACCGCCCGCCAGGTGAGGGATCTCGCGGAGGCCGGTTCGGAGTTCGTGCGCATCACGGTCAATAGCGCGGAAGCGGCCGCGGCCGTGCCGGAAATCCGCAACCTGCTCGAACGCGACGGTTGCCGCGTACCGCTCATCGGTGATTTTCATTTCAATGGCCACAAACTGCTGACGCAATATCCGGATTGCGCGCAGGTCCTCGACAAGTACCGCATCAATCCCGGCAACGTTGGTCGCGGGTCGAAGCGCGATGACCAGTTCGCGACAATGATCGAAACGGCATGCCGCTACGGCAAGCCGGTGCGCATCGGCGTCAATTGGGGAAGCCTGGACCCGGGTCTGCTCGGCCGCATGATGGATGACAATGCGCGCCTGCCGGTGCCAGGAGAAGCGGCCGACGTCATGCGCCAGGCCCTGATCGTGTCGGCGATGCAAAATGCGCAGAAGGCGGAAGAAATCGGCTTGCCGCGCAATCGCATCATTCTTTCGTGCAAGGTTAGCGGCGTGCAGGACCTGATCATGGTGTACCGCGAACTCGCGGCGCGCTGTGACTATCCGCTGCATCTGGGTTTGACCGAAGCGGGCATGGGATCCAAGGGAATCGTCGCGTCCACCGCGGCACTGGCGGTACTGTTACAGGAGGGTATCGGCGACACCATACGGATTTCACTCACACCCGACCCGGGCGGAGACCGAACGCGCGAAGTCATCGTCGCGCAGGAAATACTGCAGACCATGGGCTTGCGTTCGTTTACGCCCATGGTGATCGCGTGCCCCGGCTGCGGGCGCACAACCAGCACAGTCTTCCAGGAACTTGCCGAAAAGATCCAGGCTTATCTGCGCCGCCAGATGCCGATCTGGCGCACGCAATACCCCGGCGTCGAGGAAATGCGCGTGGCCGTGATGGGCTGCGTGGTCAACGGCCCGGGCGAAAGCAAGCATGCCAATATCGGCATCAGTCTGCCGGGTTCGGGCGAGACGCCGGTCGCGCCGGTGTTTGTTGACGGCGTGAAGACCGTGACGCTCAAAGGCGACCGCATCGCCGAAGAATTTCATCTTCTTGTGGATGACTACGTCGCCAGTCATTACGGCCAGCCCGGCGGGGATGTCCAGGTGACGACGGCGACCAACGACGAAACCGCGCGGGCGCTCGGCTGAGCGTCCACGCTATCAAGAGACAAACAGGCTTCATGGCGCAAACGATTCAGGCGGTCCGCGGGATGAACGACGTCCTGCCGGACCAGACTCCGCTTTGGGAGTTTTTCGAAGACACGGTTCGCGGCTGGCTGGCCCGCTACGGCTATCGCAACATCCGCATGCCGATCCTGGAAAAGACCGAGCTGTTCGTGCGCTCCATCGGCGAAGTCACCGACATCGTCGAGAAGGAGATGTACACCTTTGTCGACCAGTTGAACGGTGAGAGCCTGACGCTGCGTCCCGAAGGCACAGCCTCCTGCGTGCGCGCGATGATCGAACACAATCTTCTCTACAACAGCGCGCAGCGGGTGTTCTACATGGGGCCGATGTTCCGTCACGAGCGGCCGCAGAAGGGCCGTTATCGCCAGTTTCACCAAGTCGGCGTCGAAGCGCTCGGTTTTGCCGGACCGGATGTGGATGTCGAGCACATGGTCATGGGTTCGAGCCTGTGGGCGCGGCTGGGCCTCGACGGGTTGCAGCTCGAGATCAATACGCTGGGCAACGCCGCTTCCCGCGATCGCTATCGCGCGCGCCTGGTCGCATACCTGGAGGGGCAATCGGCGCAGCTCGACGACGATGCGCGCCGCCGGTTGCACAGCAATCCGCTGCGCGTGCTGGACAGCAAGAATCCGGCGATGCGGGACCTCATCGCGTCCGCGCCGAAACTTGCGGACGACCTCGACGACGACTCGCGCCGGCATTTCGAGGAATTGCAGGGGCTGCTGAAGAATGCAGGGGTCGGGTTTGTCATCAATGAACGCCTGGTGCGCGGCCTGGACTATTACAATGACGTCGTTTACGAGTGGACCACCACCAGACTCGGTGCGCAGGGCACGGTGTGCGCCGGCGGGCGTTACGACGGCCTGATCGGGCAGATTGGCGGCAAGCCGGCGCCGGCCTGCGGCTTTGCGATGGGCGTGGAAAGATTGCTCGCGTTGTTGGGTGAGTCCGGAGCCAGCGTACCGTCGCGCCCCGCGGATGCCTATCTGGTCCATAGCGGCGATTCCGCCAGCCGCTTTGCCTGGAATGTCGCGGAGCTGCTGCGCGGGCGCGGGCTGGCTGTCGTGCTCCACTGCGGCGGCGGCAGTTTCAAGTCGCAGATGAAACGCGCTGACGCCAGCGGCGCACGCTTCGCCGTGATTGTCGGCGACGACGAGGCGGGCAGGCAAGTCGTTTCCCTCAAGCCGATGCGGGAAGCCGGGGAGCA
>JAYVMZ010000352.1:0-3323 GCA_043758735.1 Betaproteobacteria bacterium | reverse complement strand
GGGAAATCGAGAAGCAGGTCGGTCCCGTGGACATCCTGGTCAACAGCGCCGGCATCATCCAGGTGCCGCTTCCGCCGGAGAAGCTGTCGATGAAGACCTGGGACGACGTCGTGCGCGTGGACCAGCGCGGCACGTATGTGGCGTGCGTGGCCTTCGGCCTGCGCATGGCTGCGCGCAGGCGCGGCAGCATCATCAATATCGCGTCCATCGCCGGCATGCGGTCGATGCCGATGCATGCCTATACGCCCGCCAAAGCTGCCGTCATTTCCATCACCGAATGCCTGGCGGCGGAGTGGGGGCCTTCGCAGGTCCGGGTGAACGCCGTTTCTCCCGGCTACACGAGAACACCCGCGCTGCAGGGCGCGATCGATAAAGGCGAGCGGGATATTTCCGCCCTGAAAGGCAATTCCGCGCTGGGCCGCATGGTCGAGCCGGACGAAATCGCAAAGGCCGTGGCCTTCCTCGCCGGGCCGGATGCGTCGGCAATCACCGGCGCGAATCTCCCGGTCGACTGCGGCTGGCTCGTCACCGGCTCGTGGCACACCTACGGCGGCCTGCGGTCGCCGGCCGGACACCGCTGACACAGGAACCCGTGCCCATGCCTTTCGACCATTACTACTACGAACCTGCAAAAGGCCACGGCCTCCGGCACAATCCTTTCAAGTCGATCGTGGCGCCGCGGCCCATCGGCTGGATTTCCTCGCGCAGTAAAACAGGGGTGCTGAACCTGGCGCCTTACAGCTTTTTCAACGCTTTCTCCGACGCGCCTCCCATTGTCGGGTTCGCGACCTCGGCCCACAAAAAGGACACGCTTCGAAACGTCGAGCAGACCGGCGAGTTCGCCTTCAACCTGGTTACGCACGGCCTGGCGGAACAGATGAACGCCACTTCGGCTTCGGTCGTGCCGGAGGTCAGCGAGTTCGAACTCGCCGGCCTTACTCCTGTTGCATGCCGGCTCATCGGTGCTCCCCGCGTTGCCGAGAGTCCGGTGTCGTTTGAATGCAAGTGCACGGAAATCCTCCAGTTAAAGTCGGCAAGCGGAGAAAAAGTCCCGTCGTGGCTGGTGCTCGGCGAAGTCATCGCCGTGCATATCGACCAGTCGCTGCTTCGGGACGGCACCTATGACACGGCTGCCGCCCGGCATCTAGCACGCGGTGGCGGACTGGCGGATTACTTCTGGATCGACGAGGCCAGGTTAATGCGCATGACGCGGCCGGAGTGAGGCGGGCGTAAAGGTGCAGGCCGGCGACAAGGCGCGCTCGAGGAACTGCCCGTAAAGAAAAACGCCCGTCTGTTTCCAGACGGGCGTTCTTTTCGAGCGACTGCTGTTACTGCATCAGGCGGTCAACTGGTCTCCGAGCGGCAGGTTGCGGATGCGCTTGCCCGTCGCTGCGTAGATTGCGTTGATGAACGCCGGCGCAAAGGGCGGAACACCCGGCTCGCCAACCCCGCTGGAGGGATCGTTGATGGTGGCTTCGATAATGTGCGTGTTGACATTCATCGCGCCCTGGCCGATACGCAGCACCTGGTAGTCGTGGAAGTTGCTCTGCTGGACACGACCATCCTTGAAGGTGATCTGGTTCAGCTTCGCCAGGCTCAGGCCCATGACCGCGGCGCCTTCGATCTGCGAACGGACACGCTCGGGGTTGACGATGAATCCGGCATCGATCGCCGTATCCACGCGCGGAACCGTGACGTTGCCCTTGTCGTCCACTGCCACTTCGACAACCGTTGCCACGTAGCTCAGGAAGCTGCGCTGAACCGCGATTCCGAGGCCGTGGCCCTTGGGCAGTTCGCGTCCCCAGCCGGCTTCCTTGGCTGCGCGCTCGATGACACGGCGGGTACGAGCCGTATCGACCGGGTACGTATCCCACGGATCACCGTAGTTCCACAACTCGCTGGTCACGGTTTTGCGCGGATCCACGATCCGTGCCGGGCCGATCATCTCGAGCAGGAAGTCCTTCGGGTCCTTGCCCAGTTCAGCGGCCAGTTCCGCCACCATGGATTGCATGGCGAACGCGTGCGGAATGTTGTTGACCGAACGGAACCAGCCGATACGCGTCTGGGCGACGGCTTCGCCGGTTTCCAGCCGCAGGTTGGGAACGTCGAACGGGGTGTCGATCAGGCCCAAGCCGAGTTCCAGAGAGCTTTCGCGCTTCGGATCCGGCATGAAGTTGGACATCAGCGACGGCGAAACACTGCGATGGCGCCAGGCGACGACCTTGTTGTTCTTGTCCAGGCCGGCAGTGACATGCTGGTAAGACACGCTGTGATAGAAGGAGTGGTGGATGTCGTCTTCGCGAGTCCACACGACTTTTACCGGCGTGCCGCCCATCGCCTTCGACAAGATGGCCGCTTCCAGCACAAAGTCGCACTTGGACTTGCGGCCGAAACCGCCGCCCAGCAGCGTTACGTTGACCTTGACGTCTTCTTCCTTCAAGCCAAGGGTCTTCGCCACGTCGCCGCGGGTACCGCCCGGGCTTTGCACGCAGGCCCAGACTTCAGCTTTGCCGTCCTTGATCTGGACGGTGGCTGCTGGCGGTTCCATCGGAACATGCACGCCATGCGGAATGTAGTACTCGTGCTCGACAACCTTGGCTGCACCGGCGAGTGCCTTGTCGATGTCGCCCTCGTTACGCTCGATCTTGCCGGGCATGCGGGCTTGCGCCTGCATCTTGGCCTTGTACGTATCCGAGTTGTAGGTCTTGTTCGGACCGTCGTCCCAGGTGACCTTAAGTGCTTCACGACCCTTGATGGCAGCCCAGGTGCTGTTCGCAATAACGGCGACGCCACCCAGCGGCGCAAACTTGGCGGGCATCGGGGTCGAGGGAATCTTGACGACCTTGATGACGCCGGGGACTTTCATTGCAGCGGCTTCGTCGAACGTCTTGACCTGGCCGAGGACGACCGGGGGACGGGCAACGACGGCGTACTTCATGCCGGGAACGTGGATGTCCTGGGCGTACGTTGCCTTGCCCATGGTGATGTCGCGCAGATCGGTGATCTGCACGACGCCCTTGCCGATGTAGCGGAACTGCGACGGATCCTTCAGAGTCAGAGTCGACTCGGCGGGCGTCTTCAGACCGGCAGCGGTTGCTGCCAGTTCACCATACCCCAGCGACTTGCCGGAGGGGACGTGGATGACCTTGTGGTTTTCGGCGCGGCACTCTGTGTCCGAAACGCCCCAGGTCAGCGCGGCAGCGTGTTCCAGCATTTGCCGTGCAGCTGCGCCGCATGCGCGCATCGGCTGCGTGAAGTGGCGGATGCTGCGCGAACCGTCCGTGTCCTGGTTGCCGTACTTCTGTTCGTTGCCTTCGGCCTGG
>JAYVMZ010000351.1:0-4099 GCA_043758735.1 Betaproteobacteria bacterium | reverse complement strand
CACAGTGGTATGGACCACGCAGCCATGCACAAGATGTCCCCCGACCGTCTTGCCGGCGGCATCGGCGATAGACAAGTGCAGGTGCACGCCGTTGGGCGAGATCGTTCCCGACAGCGAGACGATCTCGAAGGGTCCGGTGAATTTCGCAAAGGTTTCCGCGCCGGCGAGACGCATCGATGCCATCGTCAGGCTGCCCACTGCACTGAGCACACAGCCTGCCTCGACGTGATGCTCGTGCGCCAGGCGCTCAATCGCGTCGCGCAGGTCCTCGCCCGGCGTGAGCCGGGCGGCGACGGTTCGCAGGGAATGCGATTCTGCGGATTGCATGGGGATCCTGGTTAACGACGCTTGCGGGAAGTTAGGGGCATTGTTTATTTCGGAACGGGTTGTTCGTGAATGCCGTGAATATAGTGAATGCCGTAGAAGAGGAGTGACCTGACGCCTCTGCCTTTGAAGTTACGACATTCACGAAATTCACGTATTCACGATATTCACGGCTTTCCATCCGTCACGGTCTTGAAATCCGCTGGCATCACGATTTCTATCAACTCGAGATCATCCGAATGATCGATTTCGATGTGTTTGATGCCCGGCGGCTGATGCACACAAGAGCCTGGCTTGAGCGTGACCTCGCCGACGCCATCGTAGTGAAATTTCACCCAGCCCTTGAGCACGTACACCATCTGGAAGCCGACTTCATGATGATGCAGGGAAGGTTCGGCGTGCATGCCGGGCTTGGCGCGGATGACATGCGCGACGAAGCCGCCGTTGGTGGCATCGCGTATGCCGAGATCGCGGTACTGGAAGAACGGGCGCAGGCCGTCGTCCTTGAATTCTGTGGTATCGGTGTGGGTGACGGAGAACTTGTAGCTGTGTTCCATGATCGGCTCCTCTTTACAATCCTGCATAAGACATTATAGGTAGAAACCGGAAACCCCATCACCACAGAGGCACAGAGGCACAGAGGAAAAACGGAAGGGTTTTCGATTGCGGCGGAATCGTCGAACACCTTCGCGCCGGTTCGAATGGCGAGACATTAATCCGCCCCGATTCTGGTCTTTCTCTGCGTCCTAAAAGGGTACTCCGACGTGCTGCGCACGTAGGGTATCTGTGCCTCTGTGGTGAAAAATACTTTGCCCGAGATCAGTTCTGGTGATGCAGGCGAAGTCCAGGCCGCGGCCAGTCGACTTCCAGCAGCGTGCCGTAGTTCGACAGCGTCACGTAAGCCTTGCGCATGCCGGCGCCGCCGAATGCAATGTTGGTGCAATAGTGCTCGGGAGCTTCGTGGAATTCGAGCAATTCTCCCGCGGGAGAAATCACGCTGACGCCGCCGCGGATCAGGGTCGCCACGCAGACATTGCCGTTTTCTTCCACCGCCATGGAATCGAAGCGCTGGTAGCCGGGCAGGCCCGCCACCAGTTTCCCGCCGTGGGGCGAAGGCCACGGCTGTTTCTCCAGTTCGCCTTCGCCGGTGATGCGGAACGACCACAGGCGGCTGGTCTCGGTTTCCGCAACGTACAGTGTGTTTCCGTCGGGGGAGAGCCCTACGCCGTTGGGCGTGATGATTGGAAACACGGCTTCCCTGATCAGGCTGCCATCGGTGCGCGCATAGTAGACCGCGCCGCGATCCATCTGGCGCCCGTATACCTTGCCCAGATCCGTAAACCAGAAACCCCGCTTGCCGTCGAAGACGATGTCGTTCGGCCCCTTCAACGGCACGCCGTCGCATTCGCGGTAGAGCACGTCGACCTTGCCACTCGACAATTCGACGCGCTCGATGCGCCCGCCCGAATAGTCATCGGCGCGGCCCGCCGGACGCGTGTAACCTCCCGCCTCGTGGTGCCAGTTGAATCCGCCGTTGTTGCAGACGAAGCATTTACCATCCGGCCCGATCGCCGCGCCGTTCGGGCCGCCGCCAGTTTGCGCGACGACTTCGATGCGACCCTTCTGGTCGACGCGGGACAGGGTCCCGCGCTCGATTTCCACCAACAGCACCGAGCCGTCGGCCATCGCGATGGGCCCTTCGGGAAACCGCAGGCCCTTCGCGAATTCGCGCCCTTCGAGTTTGAGCGTCCTGGTCATCGCGGTTCCTCCAGCGTTGTTTTTCTTTTGCGGCTTGCCTAGCGCTCGAACGTCAGGACGGTCGCTCCACTCTGACTCTCCAGCACGAGTTGCGACCCCTCCACCCGATACTGCGTCGTACGCCGCAGGGATTCGAGGAAGGACCGCTCCTGCGCCATCAGCGGTTGCGGCCCGGCAATCTTCGTCAGGGCAAATCCGGCGCGCGGCCATTCCATGCGTCCATCTATGTCGACGCGATAGGTGCCGGAGAAGCGGTTCACCGACGCGTTGCCCGCGATTTTTCCGGAAGGGTCGAAAGCGATGGTGACGGCGGAATCGGCGGCCATCGTCTTCTCCGTGCCGCTGGCCACCCATTTGACGAGGCGCCATTCGTTGCCGCGCGAAGCGGCCGGCGCGGAGCCCGAGGACGCTGCCGGTTTATCGGGCTGTGCGGCAGGCAGTTCGACTGCGGCCGATTGTTCCGCGGTCGGAAGCGGTGGCGTGCTCATCGTTATCGAAGCATCCGACGCGGCCGGCGGCGCCGTCGCGCTAACTACAGCAACAGGCACTTCTTCGCCCGCGATGAAGTCGGCCAGCTCCTGCTCCCGCGCAAGCGTGGCGCGAATCTGGCAATCCTTGACGTACTCCGCGCTGTTCGCGCCGGACACCGCCCGCACGCCCTGCCAGTTGCATTGCGCATCGCGATACGCGTTGAACTTGCGCTGGCTGTCGATGAACGCGCCCAGCACCGGACGCCTGCCGTGCGCCTGCAACTGCTCGAGCCTGTCCTGCGCGGCTTTCAGGGTTGCATTCAGTCGCTGGTTGGCGGCCTTGAGCTTCGCGTCCAGGCAAACCAGGGGCACGCTCGAGGGCGCGCAGTCCTGCATGGGAGTTGCGGCGGCAGCCGCCGACAGAAGACCGAAAGCCGCTATCGCGGCTACTGACGATACATTCACTGACTCGCTCCTGTTCTTGTTCCGGAATTGGCTTCAGTCATCACGCAGCGAGTATCTGCTCGCACCAGCGTGCCACGCGCAACACCGTCGCGTCGGCGCCCGGACGCCCAACCACCTGCAGGTTGATCGGCAGGCCGCTCCGGGATTTTGCGCAAGGCATGGACAACGCAGGAAAACCGCAGAAATTGATCGGCGACGTGAATCGCGTCAGCAACGGCGCAACGTGCATAGTCTTGCCGTCCAACTCCATGGTCATGGTACCGCTTTTCGGCGGCAGCACCGGCATGGCCGGGATGATCATCACATCGGCATCGCCAAAGGAGTCGATCATCGATTGCCTGACCTGGTTACGCAGCTGCTGCGCCTTGATGTAATCGACCGCCAGGTAAAACTGCCCGGTCTCAAGGCGCAGGCGCACGTCTTCGCCGAGCTTGTCGGCGTGCCGCGCCAGCAGATCGGCGTTGGCCTGGGCGCCCTCGCTGGCGATAGTGATCAACTGGATGCCCGGGGCGAGCTTGATGCCGGGCACGTCGACTGCGCCGACGGGCGCACCGGCCGCGCGGAAGCGGGCCAGCGCCGCGTCCATCGCGGCGCGCACTTCGTCGTCGAGCATGTCGTAGAAAAACTTGCGCGGCTGCATGATGCGTGGTGCCGTGATCGCGGTGTGCGGCAGCATAGAATGTTCCGGCAACCCCGCCATGACTTCGAAAGCAATCGCCGCATCCTCTACATTGCGTGTGATCGGCCCGATGTGGTCAAGCGACCAGGCCAGCGGGAACACGCCTTCGCGAGGCACGGCATCGTAAGTAGGCTTGAAACCGACGATGCCGCAACACGCCGCCGGCTGGCGGATCGAACCGCCGGTGCAGGAACCGACGGCAACCGCCGCGAGGTCGGCGGCAACGGCAGCGGCCGATCCGCCGCTGGAACCGCCAGGAATGTAGCCGGGATGGCGCGGGTTCTGCACGTGGCCGAAATGCGGATTGGCGCTGTTGATGCCGAAGGCCAGTTCGTGCAGGTTGGTCGTGCCCACGATCAGCGCGCCGGCTGCGCGCAATCTTGCCACTACCGGCGCATCGCGC
>JAYVMZ010000350.1:0-5020 GCA_043758735.1 Betaproteobacteria bacterium | reverse complement strand
CTCAACATACTACCGGTAGTGGGTGTGTGTGACAACCCGATAAGCACGGAACGAACTGCAACCACAGAGGCACAGATACCCTACGTGCGCAGCACGTCGGGTATCTGTGCCTCTGTGGTGAGATTTTGATTCTTCCGGAGACCGAATGTCGACGCAACCAATTAGTAAATATCCCGTCCCGAAACTCGAAGGCCTGCCCGCCGACATCCGCGACAAGATGCTGGAAGTGCAGAAGAAGGCCGGGTTCATTCCGAATGTGTACGTGACCCTGGCACACCGGCCGGACGAGTTTCGCGCTTTCTTCGCGTACCACGACGCGCTGATGCTGAAGGAATCCGGCCTGTCGAAAGCAGAGAAGGAAATGATCGTGGTTGCCACCAGCGGGCTCAGCCAGTGCCCGTACTGCGTGATCGCACACGGCGCCATCCTGCGTATTTACGCGAAGAACCCGCAGATCGCCGATCAGGTGGCGATCCACCACGGCAAGGCGGACCTCGCGCCACGGCAGAAAGCCATGCTGGATTTTGCCTGCAAGCTTTCGCGCACCCCCGAGGCAATGACCGAGGCAGACCACGAAATCCTGCGCGGCCACGCCTTCAGCGCGGAGGACATTTGGGACATCGGCGGGATTACGGCATTTTTCGCGCTGTCCAACCGCATGGCGCACCTGATCGACATACGCCCGAACGATGAGTTCTACCTGATGGGACGCCTGCCCCCGCCACCGAAATGACGCACCGCAGCGCGGTGTCCTTCAGGGTTTCGCACGGAGCCACGGTGATATAATTTTTTATCGCATTGAAGGCAGCGTCACAAACGCCGCAGCCACGCAATCACCAACCTCACCAAGGGTAGAACCATGGCCGCACTTCCGGATAACGATCCGCAAGAGACAAACGAATGGCTGGATGCACTTGACGGCGTCCTGCGGCATGAAGGTCCGGAGCGTGCTCACTACATTCTCGAACAGTTGATCGAGAAGGCGCGGCGCTCGGGCGCCTACCTTCCCTACAGCGCCAATACCGCCTACATCAACACCATTCCGCCCGGACAAGAGGAACGCTCGCCCGGCGATCACGAGATCGAGCATCGCATCCGTTCCTATGTGCGCTGGAACGCGGCGGCCATGGTATTGCGCGCCAACAAGCAGTCCTCCGAGCTTGGCGGCCATATCGCCAGTTTTGCGTCTGCAGCAACGCTGTATGACGTGGGTTTCAACCATTTCTGGAACGCCCCGTCGGACAATCACGGTGGCGACCTGATTTTCGTGCAGGGGCACTCGGCCCCCGGCGTTTACGCCCGTGCCTTCATGCTCGGCCGGCTGTCGAAGGAGCAGATGGACAGCTTCCGCCAGGAGGTCGACGGCAAGGGCCTGTCTTCCTATCCGCACCCCTGGCTTATGCCGGATTTCTGGCAGTTCCCGACGGTGTCCATGGGCCTGGGCCCGATCATGGCGATCTACCAGGCGCGCTTCATGAAATACCTGCAGGACCGCGGGCTGGCCAACACCGAAGGCCGCAAGGTCTGGTGTTTCCTCGGCGACGGCGAAATCGACGAACCTGAATCGATGGGCGCGATCGGCGTGGCCTCGCGTGAGAAGCTCGACAACCTCATTTTCGTCGTGAACTGCAACCTGCAGCGCCTCGACGGCCCGGTGCGCGGCAACGGCAAGATCATCCAGGAACTCGAGGCGGACTTTCGCGGAGCAGGCTGGAACGTAATCAAAGTGATCTGGGGCGTGTACTGGGATTCTCTGCTCGCCAAGGACAAGAACGGCACGCTGGTCAAGCGCATGGAAGAAGCAGTCGACGGCGAGTACCAGACCTTCAAGTCCAAGGACGGCGCCTATGTGCGCAAGCATTTCTTCGGAAAGTACCCGGAGTTGCTGGAGATGGTGGCCAACATGTCCGACGACGACATCTGGCGCCTGAATCGCGGTGGCCACGACCCGCATAAGATGTACGCCGCCTACGCCGCCGCGATGAAGACCGTCGGCCAGCCAACCGTCATCCTCGCCAAGACCATCAAGGGCTATGGCATGGGTGAAGCGGGCGAAGCCCAGAACATTACGCACCAACAGAAAAAAATGGGCACGACGTCGCTGCGCGCGTTCCGCGACCGCTTCGACCTGCCGGTGCCGGACGACAAGCTTGACGAAGTGCCCTACCTGACGTTCGAGGAGGGCTCGCCGGAACTCGATTACATGCGTAAGCGCCGCGAGGCGCTGGGCGGCTACCTGCCCACGCGCAGGCGCAAAGGCGACACGCTTGAGATCCCGCCGCTGTCCGCCTTCGAGCCGCTGCTGAAAAGCTCCGAGGAGCGCGAATCGTCGACGACCATGGCGTTCGTGCGCATCCTGAACATCCTGGTCAAAGACAAGAACATCGGCAAGCGCGTGGTGCCGATCGTACCGGACGAGTCGCGCACCTTCGGCATGGAGGGCATGTTCAGGCAACTGGCCATCTGGTCATCGGTCGGCCAACTCTATACGCCGCAGGACGCCGACCAATTGATGTTCTATAAGGAGGACAAGCAGGGCCAGATCCTGCAGGAAGGCATCAACGAGCCGGGGGCGATGTCTTCCTGGATAGCGGCCGCGACGTCGTACTCGAATCACGGCGTGTCGATGATCCCGTTCTACATCTATTACTCCATGTTCGGCTTCCAGCGCGTCGGCGACCTGGCCTGGGCGGCGGGCGACCAGCGCGCACGCGGCTTCATGCTGGGCGGCACCTCGGGACGCACAACGCTGAACGGCGAAGGCCTGCAGCATGAGGACGGCCACAGCCACATCCTGTCGTCGACGATCCCAAACTGCATTTCCTACGACCCGACCTACGCTTACGAAGTCGCGATCATCATCCAGGATGGCCTGCGCCGCATGTTCAAGGAGCAGCAGGACGTTTTCTACTACATCACCTTGCTGAACGAAAATTACGTCCAGCCGGCGATGCCCAAGGGCGTGGAAGATGGCGTCCTCAAGGGCATGTATAAGCTGTCCGAGGGCAAAGGCAAGAAAGACGCGCCGCGCGTGCAGCTGCTGGGCAGTGGCGCGATCCTGCGCGAAGTCGTCGCGGCACAGGAACTGCTGGAAAAGGATTTCGGCGTGGCGGGCGATGTGTGGAGCTGCCCCAGCTTCAACGAACTGCGCCGCGAAGGCCTGGACGTGCAGCGCTGGAACCTGCTGCATCCGGAAGACAAGCCGCGCGAAACCTATGTCGGCCGCTGCCTCAACGCGGCCCCCGGCCCGGTAATCGCGGCAACCGACTACATGAAGCTGTTCGCCGACCAGATCCGGCCCTTCATCTACAAGCACTACTTTGTGCTCGGCACGGACGGCTTTGGCCGGTCGGACTATCGCCGCCAGTTGCGCAAGTTCTTCGAAGTGGATCGTTACTACGTGGCGGTGGCGGCCCTGAAGGCGCTGGCCGACGAAGGCAGCATTCCGGCCGCGACGGTCGCCAAGGCGATAAAGAAGTACGGCATCGATCCGGACAAGCCGAATCCGGTCACGGTCTGACGATGTGAATCGGGAACAGGAACTCGGCAATCGATCGCGGCATTTACGATTCCCCTTTACGATTCTTTATTGACCCATCACCATTTACAAATCACCAATCACTGAATTCAAATGGGCAGCCTC
Source organism: Betaproteobacteria bacterium (assembly GCA_043758735.1). Taxonomy (GTDB): domain Bacteria; phylum Pseudomonadota; class Gammaproteobacteria; order Burkholderiales; family JACQAP01; genus JACQAP01. The sequence goes on along the minus strand of JAYVMZ010000350.1, from coordinate 1,377 downwards.
AGAGACGTCCTCGTCCCCGATATCGGCGACTTCAAGAACATTCCCGTAATCGAAGTCCTGGTCAAGCCGGGCGACAGCGTGAAGGCGGAAGATTCGCTGATCACGCTCGAGTCCGACAAGGCGACCATGGAAGTCCCGGCGCCTTTCGCGGGCGTGGTCAAGGAATTGAAGATCAAGCCCGGCGACAAGGTGTCCCAGGGCGTGGCCATCCTCAGCATTGAGGTCAGCGAAGGCCCCGCCGCACCGGCTACGACAACCGCCGCGCCGCAGAAACCGGCGGCGGCCCCTGCGCCAGCCCCGGTCGCGCAAGCTCCGGTGCCTGCTGCCGCCCCCGTTTCATCCGCAGCGGCCGCGATCAATGAAGAAGGATTCTCACTGGCGCACGCCAGTCCGTCGGTGCGCCGCTTCGCGCGCGAACTCGGCGTCGACCTCGGGCGCATCAAGGGCAGCGGCCCGAAGGAACGCATCCTCAAGGAAGATATCTCCGGCTTCGTCAAGACCGCGCTGGCTCAACCTGCGGGCGGTAGTGGCGCCGGTACCGGGTTGTCGCTCGGCCTGCCGGCCTGGCCACAGGTGGATTTCGCCAAGTTCGGCCCGGTGGAAAGTCAGCCGCTGTCGCGCATCAAGAAGATTTCCGGACCGTTCTTGCATCGCAACTGGGTATCGATCCCGCATGTCACGCAGAACGACGAAGCCGACATCACCGAACTGGAAGCCTTCCGCAAGGCCATGGCCGAAGAGGCGCAGAAGCAGGGCGTCAAGCTTACGCCGCTCGTTTTCATCATGAAGGCCGTGGTTACCGCGCTGAAGGCCCATCCGGAATTCAACTCCTCGCTCGCGCCGGCGGGCGATGCACTGATCCTGAAGCGCTACTACCACATCGGCGTCGCGGTCGATACGCCAGGCGGACTGGTGGTGCCGGTGGTACGCGACGTCAACCAGAAGGGCGTGCTGCAGCTGGCAAAGGAGCTTGGCGAGCTCAGCGCCAGAGCGCGTGACGGCAAGCTCGGACCGGCCGAGATGCAAGGCGGTACGTTCTCCATCTCCAGCCTGGGCGGCATCGGCGGCACGCATTTCACACCGATCATCAACGCCCCGGAAGTTGCCATTCTCGGCGTATCGAAGTCCTCGATGAAACCGGTCTGGAAGGACGGCACGTTTGTGCCGCGGCTGGTGATGCCGCTGTCGCTGTCCTACGATCATCGTGCAGTGGACGGGGCGCAAGGCGCGCGGTTCATTACCCACTTGACGGTTGTCCTTTCGGACATCCGGCGCGTTCTGCTGTGATCGGTGCTCAGCGAACGGTGAACGGTCAATTCCGGGCTTCGCCGTTGCGCGCTGTTCACCGTTCGCCGCTCGCCGATCGGGCTTGACTTC
>JAYVMZ010000349.1:0-14173 GCA_043758735.1 Betaproteobacteria bacterium | reverse complement strand
CCGCGAAGCCCTCCATCTGCGGCTGGGATGTACTTTGTAAATCCACAACCTGCCCGATGCCGGAAGAACGATCAGGATAGCGCTCGAACTCAGCCGCTGACCGCAACCCGCAAGCCAAGCAGTGCTGCTCGCGACCAATTGGGAATGCGATTGCAGATACCGGTCAACGCCTTCGCGTCGCCCGGGTCAGGCTCACGAGCAGCACGAGTCATCGACTCCGGCAGTCTCCTCACCGCCCCGTGCGGCTTCCGGATGAACGGGCGCGAAGACCTGTACTATCGGACAGACGGCCATGTTGCAGCGTTGCAGTCGCATGCACTCCGCAACACCCTCATCGAGGGCTACCCATTTTCTGACGACGGCGCACCATCCCAATGGCGAGTCGAACATGTGTGGCTCCTTCGTAGACTGGAACGGGTGCCGATAGGGGAAAGGACATCCCGTGTTCCATGCCGGCCAGTCTAGGATAGCCGCTTGGTGGAAGTTTGATCTGGATCAAGATAAGGCGGGAACGGTCCCGTCGTGCCGAATATGGCTGGTGCCCCGATCGGGGTCTGACCGGACGCGACGATGGCATTTCAAGGATGTGGTCCTGAAAAAATTTGCGCTCGGGAAACAAAGCCGGAGAATAGTGCTTTTCTCTATCTTATCCTGCCTATGCGCAGCTGCTATTTGCCTACGGCGGCTGTTATCGCCTTCTACGTCGTTTGCGGCGGCATGACTGACTCCGCCTGGGCACAGCAGGCACCGGCCTTGGGGGCGATCCCGGGGAGTACTCACATCTGGTGGTTCGGCGGCGCAATCATTGCGCTCGGCGTCGCGCTGGTCGTTGCGGTCCGCTCTGCGCGTTTGCTCGGCCACAAATCCCGGCTCGAGGCCATTGTCCAGTCGGCGATGGACGCCATCATTACCGTCGATGCCGGGCAGCGCATCGTCTTGTTTAACGCTGCCGCGGAACACATGTTCGGCTGCGCCAGATCCGAAGCCATCGGCGAGCCGCTCGAGCGTTTCATCCCGGCCCGGTTCCGCGCCCGGCACCACGCGCACGTCGAGCGCTTTGTACGCACCGGCAACACGTCACGGCGCATGGGCCTGCAGTCCGCGCTGTGGGCGCTGCGTGCCGACGGCACCGAGTTTCCCATCGAGGCATCGATTTCGCACGCGAAGGCGGGCGGCGAGAAACTGCTCTCGGTGATCCTCCGCGACATTACCGATCGCATGACTGCCGAGCGCGAACTGGAACTGGCGCGTGAGGAAGTGCGGGCCGGCGAGCTGCGGCTCAATGCCATCGTGCAGTCGGCGATGGATGCGATCATTGCCGTCGATTCCAATCAGCGCGTCGTGCTGTTCAACGCCGCGGCCGAGAAGATGTTCGGTTGCAACGTTGCCGAGGCCATGGGAAATTCGCTCGATCGATTCATTCCGCAGCGCCTGCGCGCAGGCCACCGTGCACACGTCGGTCGCTTCGCCGACACCGGAGAAACATCCAGGCGCATGGGCGTGCGGTCGGTCCTGCTGGGACTGCGGACCGATGGGACGGAGTTCCCGATCGAGGCGTCCATTTCCCAGGTTCTCATCGGCGGCCAGAAGCTGCTCACTGTGATCCTGCACGACATTACGCAGCGCGCCAGGGCGGAAGAGGAAATCCGGCGCGCAAACGATGAACTGCGCGGGCTCTCCCTGAGCATGATCGAAGTGCGTGAAGCCGAGCGCACCCGGATCGCCCGTGAGCTGCATGATGAACTTGGCCAAATCCTGACCGCGCTCAAGATGGACGTGGAGTTGTTCAGTGCAAAGATTCCCCACGATCGTGCTGATCTCGCGGAATATGCGACTTCCATGAACAGGTTGCTCGATTCGACGGTTGCCACCACGCGCAGGATTTCGAGCGACTTGCGCCCGCTCGTGCTCGACGATCTGGGGCTCGGCGCGGCGGCGGAATGGTTGCTCGAAGGCCTGGCCCAGCGTGCCGGCATTGCCTTCGAACTTAAAATTGATCCGTCCTGCGCCGATCTGGGCGAGCCGCATGCGTCGACGCTGTTCCGGATCATGCAGGAATCACTGACCAACGTCGCGCGCCATGCGCGGGCGACCCGCGTCGTCGTGCGGCTGACGCGCGAAGGCGCCGATGCAGTGCTCACCATCGCCGACAATGGCGTCGGAATGAAGTCCGAGGCGCGCGCGAAACCCGGTTCGTTCGGTCTGCGCGGCATACTGGAGCGCGTATTGCTTCTGGGCGGAGTGTTGAGCATTACCAGCGATCCGTCCGGGGGCACTCTCGTTTCGGCGCGCTTGCCGACGCCGATCACGGCCAGCCGGGAGAGGGCATGACCACGCGAATCCTCATCGCCGATGACCACGCAATCGTTCGCGAGGGGCTGCGCCGCATCCTCGCGGCCGACCCGCATTTCGTCGTCATCGGCGAGGCGAGTGACGGCAACGAGGTGATGGCCGCGGTGCATGCCGATGATTTCGAGGTGCTGCTGCTCGATCTTTCGATGCCGGGCCGCAGCGGAATAGAGTTGCTGAAGCGGGTGAAGGTGGAGCGTCCCGAGTTGAGCGTGCTGGTGCTTTCGATGCACGCCGAGCACCAGTACGCGGTACGGGCGATTCGCGCCGGAGCGTCCGGCTATCTAACCAAGGATACCGCAGCGACCCAATTGATCGCCGCCATTCGCAAGGTCGCCTCCGGCGGACTGTTCATTACGCCCGCAGTCGCAGAAGCGCTGGCGATCGGGCTGCAGTCAACCGACGGCGAATTGGCCCACAAGCGGCTCACCGATCGCGAATTCGAAATCTTCCTCATGCTGGCCGAAGGAGAGTCCATTACGGGTATCGCGGAGCGCCTCAGCCTGTGCGTCAAGACGGCGAGCACGCACAAAACCCATATCCTGGAAAAGATGAAGCTCGGTTCCATCGCCGAACTGGTCCGTTACGCGCTCGAGCATAGCCTCCTGGATCCCCAGACCTAGGTCAGCCCGGCGCCTGCTTATTTGAGCGTCGATTGCGTTGCTCTTATGTGGGGCATCGCACAGAGCGCTGCGCACGGGCGTCGATACTCTGAGCGACGATTAATAACGATCCGAGCGCGACTCGGTCATCCGTGCGACTCCGGATCACAACAAACGCGGCAGCGGGCGGTTTCCCGTCCCTTCCTTGTCGCGGCAGGCGTCACGTCCCGGCGACTCGCGCATCGGAATAGTCCGATGCCGGATCGGATTATCCCGCCTGACGGAATCAGCGTCCGCCGATGGCGCGACTCCGCCCGCCTCTCCACACTGCGATCCAACCCTGAACCAGACGCAGACCCAGTGAATATCTTCGTAGTCGAAGACGCACCCGAAATCAGAAAGCGACTCATCGCGATGGTATGCAAAATCGCCGGCGTCAATGTGATCGGAGAGGCGGATTCAGTGAACGCAGCGATCGACGGCGTACTCGGGGGTGCGACCGATACCTTGTTGCTCGACCTGCAACTGAAGGATGGCATGGGACTGGATGTCCTGACGCGAGTAAAGCAGGTCCGCCCCGGACTGCACGTCATCGTGCTCACCAACTTCGCCACGCCGCAATACCGTCAGGCAAGCCTTTCGGCCGGTGCGGATTTCTGTCTCGACAAGTCCCGGGATTTCGGCCTTGTTGGCGGCATCCTGCGCAACTGGATCGAGGCAGACGATGACAGACCGATCGCATGAGCATGCCCCCGATTGAATACTAGTCACAAGGAGAAAGCGATGTACGAATCGGATTGTCTCAGCTTCGAATCGACCGGTCATGCCGTTTGTCCGTCTGTCTCAATGGACACGGCCGTGTCCCATAACTGGGCGATCGTCGGCCTCTCGGAATTAGCGCTCATGCTCGGTTTCCCGATCGACGTTCCCGCCGGCATGGCCGATATCGAGTTTCCGGTCCGGCGCCTTCGGCCGGGCGAGACGCTGTGCCGCGCCGGAGACGAATTCGAAGCCCTGTATATCGTGCGATCCGGGTTCCTGAAGACGGTCAGTCTGGATGGGGCCGGCAACGAACAGGTGCTAGCATTCCCGATGCGGGGGGACGCGATCGGTGTAGATGGTTGCGATCAGGGACACTACACCGCGGATGCAATTGCGCTGGAGTCCTGTCACGTCATCAGCGTGCCCTTCATGCGCATCGCTCGGCTCGGACGCCTTATCCCCGGCATCGAGCGACTCATTTACTCCCTCTTCAACCGCGAGCTGGTGCACAGGCAGAACATGGTCAGGCTGCTGGGCATGCTCAATGCGGAAGCCCGCGTCGCCGCTTTCCTGCTCGATCTGTCGGAGCGCTTCGGACGACTGGGTTGCTCGAGGTCATCCTTCGTGCTGCGCATGACGCGCGAGGAACTGGGCAGCTACCTCGGCATAAAACTCGAGACGGTCAGCCGGGCGCTGTCGGCATTCGCTGCGTCGGGCTTGATGGATGTCAGCCGCCGCGAGGTGGTGTTGAACGATGTGGAAGAACTGCGGCGCAAGCTCGAATCGCCGACCGCGAAAGAGCCTGCGCGGCGCACCCGCCATCAGAGGGCGGTCGGCTCGCCGCCCTCGTCCGTGCGGATTGCGTCGCGGGCGGTGTCTCTAGCGCAAATGGCGGCCTGATCCGGCGTTTGCGAACGAAAGCAGTTGCGTTTTACCGCTTGTAGTTCTTTCATTTTTAGCCATGAGGAGACCACTATGTATCGACGCATTCTCATCGCGACCGACGGCTCGCCACTATCCCGCAAAGCGATCGAAGAAGGGGTCGCGCTGGCGCGATCGGTCGGCGCGTCAGTCGTCGGCTTCCATGCGCGTGCACCGGTAATGCCGCCCTACTACGCGGAACCGGCGATGGTGCTTCCCCAGAGAACGGAAAAGATGATGGAGAAGCATGGCATCGACGCCGCCAAAAAATATCTGGCGAAGATGGAAGCGGTCGCGAAGAAGGCGGATGTCGCGTTCAAGGGCGTCCAAATCGTCGATCCCTCACCCGCCGATTCGATCGTCAGGGTTGCAAAGAAGGAGAGATGCGAACTGATCGTCATGGCCTTGCATGGTCGCCGCGGCCTTTCGCGCCTGTTGCTGGGCGGCGAGACCAATCACGTTCTCACGCGCTCGCGCATGCCGGTACTGGTGGTGCGATAAGGCCGTGAACGCGTGAATGTCGTGACGGTCGGAACGGCAGAAGGATGGCGACAGGATTCGCAAAGGGGACAGGATTCTCAAAAAGGCTAGGCCGAGCTATTCCTGCAGCCCACCATGGTCACCTTAGTGGGTCTAACGGCATTCACGGCATTCACCACCCTCAATGACCCTTCTCAGCGGTGACTCGACCACGCAGCAGATGAACACAGGCGCCGCGGCTGACGATGCGGCGTGCTTTCACTGCGGATTGCCGGTCGTCGCGGGGCGCTCCTGGCTCGCGATGGTCGATGGGCAGCGGCGCATGGTGTGCTGCCCCGGATGCAAGGCGGTGGCCGAAGCGATCGCGCAGGGGGGGCTGTCGGCGTACTACCGTTCGCGCACGGCCTATGCCGCGAGCGCGACGCAGCCGGGAAGCCAGGCCGATTTGCGGATTTACGACCAGCCGGAAGTGCAGGCCGGTTTTGTGCGCTCGCTTGGGCGTCACGAGCGCGAGACGACGTTGATCCTCGAAGGGATCACCTGTGCGGCCTGCGTGTGGCTCAACGAGCGCCACCTGGGGGGGGCTGCACGGCGTGCTGTCCGCCGAAATCAATTACGCGACGCGCCGCGCGCACGTGCGCTGGGACGATTCGCGCATCCATTTGTCTGCCATCCTCGCGCAGGTCGAATCGATCGGTTATCGCGCCTGGCCGGCGACTTCGGCCAACGCGGAGCAAGCGCGGCGGCGCGAAACGCGCGCAGCTGTGTGGCAACTCTTCGTTGCCGGTTTCGGCATGATGCAAGTGATGATGTATGCCTTGCCTGCCTATCTCGCGGATGAGGGCAGCATGAGCGCGGACGTTGGGCTGCTGATGCGGCTGGCCAGCCTGGTGCTGACCGTGCCGGTGGTATTTTTCTCCGCCGCGCCGTTTTTTCACGGCGCCTGGCGCGATCTGCGGCGGCGCAAACCCGGAATGGACGTCCCCGTCGCGCTGGGCATCGGCGTTGCCTTCGGCGCCAGCGTGCTTGCCACGTTCACGGGCGGCGCGGAAGTGTATTACGACTCCATTTCCATGTTCGTCTTCTTCCTGCTGTGCGCGCGTTGGCTCGAAATGCAGGCGCGCCAGAAGGCCGCAGCGAATCTCGAATACCTCGACAAGGCGCTGCCGCTCGCGGCGCATCGCCTGCGCGATTTTGCGCGCGACAGGCAGACCGACGACGTTCCCGCGATATCGCTTTGCGCCGGCGATCTGGTGCTGGTGCGCGCTGGAGAGAATTGTCCGGGTGATGGCAACGTTGTCGAGGGCGACACGGAATGCGACGAGTCATTGCTCACCGGCGAGACCGCCCCGGTGCGCAAGCGCAGCGGCGAAAGCATCAGTGCCGGATCGTTCAACTGCCTGAGTCCGGTGGTCGTGCGCATTACGCGTGTGGGGGAGGATACGTGCGTGTCCGCTGTGCGCCGGCTGGCGGAGCGCGCCGGCATGCAGCGGCCAAGGATCGCGGATCTCGCCGAGCGAGTGGCGAGCCGCTTCGTGGTCGGGGTGCTGATCTTCGCCGCCTCAGCCGCATTGCTCTGGCTCTGGCTCGACGCCTCCCGCGCACTATGGGTCGCAGTGACGGTGTTGGTGGTGAGTTGTCCGTGCGCGTTGTCGCTCGCCACGCCGACGGTCATGATCGTGGCGGTGGGGCGGCTTTCGCGATGCGGTGTGGTGATCGTGCGCGCGCATGCGATCGAGGCGCTGGCCGGCGTGACCCATGTGGTGTTCGACAAGACCGGCACATTGACCGAGGGCCGCTTCAGTCTTGTCGCCGCAATGCCTCAGCAAGGCGTGGAACTGGACAGGGCGCTTGCAATTGCGGCGGCGCTGGAACGCGACTCGGAGCATCCCATCGCGACCGCCCTCGCGGGGGCGGCAACGGGTGCGAGCGCGACAGTGGCCTCTGCGATTCGCAATGTGCCCGGCTCCGGCATCGAAGCCAGCGTCGATGGCCGGCGCCATCGCCTCGGCAGTTGGTCTTTCGTCGCAGAGATCGCCGGAGTCCGGCCAGTCACCGAGCCGGATCGCGCCGGTGCTACGCGTGTCTGGCTGGGCTGCGACGGTCGATGGCTCGCGTGCTTCGACCTCACGGATCCGTTGCGGCCGGAGGCGAAGTTTGTCGTGCAACGGCTGCAAGCCGATGGGAAACGCGTGCTGATCTGGAGCGGAGATGCCGTTGCTGCAGTTGGTACCGTGGCCCACCAGCTCGGCGTCGATGCTTACGAGGCCGGATTGCTGCCTCAGGACAAGCAGGCGCGCATGGTGGCCATGCAGCAGCAAGGCGCAGTGGTCGCGATGGTGGGCGACGGCGTGAACGACGCGCCGGCACTCGCGCAGGCGCAGTTGTCGATAGCGATGGGCAGCGGCGCGCTGCTCACCCAGGCGCACGCCGACATCGTGCTGCTGTCGGGACGTCTGCAGGGCCTGGTCGAGGCCATCGGGATTGCCGCGAAAACCCGGCGCATCGTGCGGCAGAACCTGATCTGGGCGACGGCCTACAACGGCGTTGCGTTGTCCTTCGCCGCTGCCGGCCTGGTCACGCCGTGGATGGCGGGCATCGGCATGGGGGCCAGTTCATTGATCGTGGTGCTGAATGCACTGCGGGCACGAACAATCAGAAGTGATGGGCAACGAGCCACGAGTGTTGCGGGCTGCGTTTGGGCGACTAGGCGATTGGGTAATTTGGTGATCAGGGATACGGAATTACCCAATCACTGAATCGCCGATATTGTCCATGGACATTCTTTATCTCCTCATCCCGTTGTCGGTTGTGCTGGTGTTCCTCATCGGCTGGGTCTTCTGGTGGTCGCTCGGCAGCGGGCAGTTTGACGACCTCGAAGGGCCGGCTCACCGGATTTTGCAGGACGACGACGCTCCGCCGTAACGAAGCCAATGTGCGGAATCTGGATTGGCCGCTTGACGAAAATCAAAGATCGCCGCCACCCGTTCCGTAGAATTGTGTGCAGACAATCCTGAAAATAGAAGGGCCAGGCGATGACGGACGCAACTACCTATAAATTTCTGCTCGCGATTGACGGATCCGCTCATGCGAATCGCGCCACCGACTATCTCGCTCGGCGCGCCGCCGGCCTGAGGCCGTGCGAAGTTCATCTTGTTAATGTGCTGCCTCTGCGGATCGCGGGCTTGCTCACACTCGAGCAACAGGATCTGTTGCTCAAGGCAGGTGCGGAGACCGCCGTGGCGCGCCGGATGCTCGACGCTGCCGGCATCGCCTACCGGTTCCACAGTGAAGTGGGCAAGCCGGCAGAGCGCATCGTCGACCTGATCCGGTCCCAGGCATGCGACGAGGTGGTGGTGGGCAGCCGCGGCATAAGCGCGCTGGACAGTCTGGCTCTCGGCTCCGTGGCTTACAAGATCGTGCATCTGTCGCCGGTGCCGGTCACGGTCGTTCCCAATCCGTTCGGCGCAACCGAACTCGAAATCAAGGACGCGGCGGGAATCCATCGCATCCTCCTGCCGGTCGACGGCGCGGAGCCGGCCGCCAGGGCTGTCGAGTATGTGTGTGCGCTGCGGGATGCACGCATCCCAATCGAAGTCCGGCTGCTCAACGTCCAGATGCCGATTGCCTCGGGAAATGTGCGGCGCTTCGTCTCCCAGGAGTCGATCGACGCATACTGTCGCGCAGAAGGCGAGGGCGCGCTGGGCGCCGCGAAAAACGCGTTGCAGGCGGCAGGCATTGCCTTCGAGGCACACATCCTGACCGGACATGCGGGACAGACCATCGCTCAGGAGGCGTTGCGCTGGGGTTGCACGCGGATCGTGATGGGAACACGCGGCCAGGGAGCCCTGGCAACCCTCATAGTCGGCTCCACCGCGCTGCAGGTCCTGCATCTGTCGGGAATTCCGGTCACGCTGGTGAAGTGAAGGCGGCGCCTGCATCCCCGCAGCCTGCGGCAACCGGTCTGAGTGAAAGCGAGGCCGCGCACCGCCTCGCCGCGCACGGCCCCAACGAATTGCCTGCGGCGAAACGCCGGGACGTGCTGCGCATTGCGCTGGAAGTCGTGCGTGAACCGATGCTGCTGCTGCTGGTTGCCGGCGGCACCCTCTACCTTGCCATCGGCGATGTTTACGAAGCGCTGATCCTGCTGGTGTCGGTATTCGTGATGATGGGCATCACCATCTATCAGGAACGCAAGACCGAGCGCGCGCTGGAGGCGCTGCGCGATTTGTCCAGTCCACGCGCGCTGGTGATTCGCGCGGGGGCACAAAGGCGCATCGCGGGGCGCGATGTCGTTCCCGGCGATCTGGTGCTGCTGCATGAGGGCGACCGCGTGCCTGCCGACGGCGTTTTGCTCGAATGCAACGAATTCAGCGCCGATGAATCTTTACTCACCGGGGAATCCCTGCCAGTCGCGAAACGGCCGACCGGCCCGGAAGTATCCGCGATGGCGAAACCGGGTGGCGACGGGCAGCCGTTCGTGTTCTCCGGCGCACTGGTGGTTCAGGGCTATGGCACGGCGCGCATCCTGGCGACCGGCGCGCAAACGCAGATCGGCCGCATCGGCAAGGCGCTGGAATCGTTGGACGTCCAGGACACCCCGCTGCAGATGCAAACGGCGCGCATCGTGCGCATCTTCGCCTCGATTGGATTGCTGCTGTGCCTTTTCGTCGTGGTGCTCTACGGAATGTTGCGCAGCGACTGGCTGGCCGGCTTGCTGGCCGGCATCACGCTGGCGATGGCGGTGCTGCCGGAGGAGTTCCCTTTGGTGCTGACGGTTTTCCTCGCGCTTGGCGCCTGGCGCATATCCCGGAACAAGGTCCTGACGCGGCGCATGCCAGCGATCGAAACGCTGGGTTCGGCAACCGTGCTGTGCGTCGACAAGACGGGCACGCTGACCGAAAACCGCATGGCGGTCGCGGAACTCACGGTCGCAGGCCATCATCACGATGCCACGCGCGGTGCCTTGCCGGCGAACGTGCGGCCGGTGGCGCATTACGCTGCGCTGGCGTGTGAACTGGATCCTTTCGATGCGATGGAGCGCGCGATCATCGGCTATGCGGCCGGGCACGACGCCGAAACCGTGCGCATGCGCGCGCAGTGGCGGCTGGTCAAGGAATACGACCTCACGCGCGATCTGCTGGCGGTCACGCACTGCTGGCAGCAGGCAGAAGGCGGCGAAATCGTTGTCGCCGCCAAGGGCGCACCCGAGGCCATCGCGAAGCTGTGCAAGGCGGACGCGGCATTGCAGGCGGACATTCTGCGGCAGACCGCGCATATTGCTTCGCGCGGACGCCGCGTGCTCGGCGTGGCGCGGGCGCGTTTCGATGGCGGCGGATTCCCCGCGCGCCCCTCGGGATTCTCGTTCGAGTTTCTCGGGCTCATTGCGCTCGCCGATCCGGTGAGACCCACGGTGCCGCAGGCAGTCAAGGACTGCTACGGGGCCGGCATCCGGGTGGTGATGATCACCGGGGACTATCCCGGCACGGCCCAATCGATCGCCGACGAAATCGGCTTGAAGTCCCCCGGCGGCGTGCTGACCGGCGCGCAACTCGAGCACTTGAGCGCAGCGCAATTGCGCGTGCACGTCGCGCAAGTCAGCATCTTCGCGCGGGTAGTGCCCGAACAGAAGCTCGCGCTCGTCAACGCACTGAAGGCGAATGGCGAGATCGTCGCCATGACCGGCGATGGCGTCAACGATGCCCCGGCGCTCAAGGCGGCGCACATCGGCGTGGCGATGGGCGGACGCGGCACCGACGTGGCGCGCGAGGCCGCGTCGCTGGTGCTGTTGGAAGACGACTTCAAGTCCATCGTCGATACGGTCCGGGTCGGCCGACGCATCTACGACAACATCCGCCACGCCATGAGTTACCTGATCGCGGTGCACGTCCCGATCGCTGGCATGGCCTTGCTGCCGTTGCTGTTCGGCTGGCCGTTGGTGTTTGCCCCCGTGCACATCGTGTTCCTGGAATTCGTGATCGACCCGGCGTGCTCGATCGCGTTCGAGGCCGAGCCTGCGCATCCGGCGACCATGCGGCGCCCGCCACGCAACCCGAAGGAACCCCTGCTGAGTGCGCGCCTGCTTTGGTATTCGTTTTTGCAGGGCATGGCCGTGCTGGTCGCGGTGGCGATCTTGTATTTCCTCGCGCTTGACCACGGATTCGCCGAGGAGCGCGCGCGGGCGATGGCGTTCACCGCGCTGGTGCTTGGAAACGCCGTGCTGATCCTCTCCAGCCGTTCGCAGAGCCGCAGCATCCTGGACACGCTGCGCATGCCGAATCGGGCGCTATGGTGGGTCGTCGTCGGCGCCCTGGGTGGGCTGGTGGTGGCGCTCTACGTGCCGGCGATGCAGCGCATCTTCAGGTTCGAGGCCCTGACTGCGTCCGATTTGCTGTTTTGCGTGCTGGCCGCGTCGGCGGGGATGGTGTGGTCCGAGATAGTCAAGTTGATCCCGCAGGGGAACAAGCATTGATCGGGCGGCGCTGTTTCCCTGCCTTGCTTACGCCAGCGCCGGGAATATTCACCGCATCACTTCATCGTCAGCAGCCAGGTGATCAGGTCGCCCTTTTCCAGCGGCGTGCATTCGCGCTTGAGCAGCAGCTTGCAGTTCCAGCCGAACCAGGCTTCGACGTTGCCCTCGCGGGTGAACCGGTCGGGATTGGCCGACGGCGCGAACGGCGGAATCTGGCGTTTGATCGCGGAGCGCGCATCCGAGGGTTTGTGCAGAGTGATGTGCAGGCGCGGCAGGGGAACTGTCCCTGGTGCGCGATCGTTTCCTTGCGCGGATCGGCGTGATGGCACGAAGAACAGGAGAGCTCGGGACCGTCGTCGATCCGGTGCTTGCGGAAGTAGAACGCGCGCCCACGCTCCGCCGAGAAGCCGTTGAACCCGGGATCGGCCTGTTTGGCCTGTTCCGCGTAGGCAGCCAGGAAATCCTCCGGCTCGGTTGCGGCACCGAGGCCCGCATAGAGCGCGCCGATTACCAGCAGGACAATTCTCATTTTCTCTCCGGAAAAGGCCAGACGTCACGGCTATGGGGGAATGCTAACCAAAATAGGGCCGTGGTGTCGGAGCAAACGCGGTTAAGCCGGCTTTGCGCCTGCGCCGGGTCGCCATGCCTCACGCTTGACCCATCCCCATCCCTGACCTTCCCCTTGAAAGGAAAGGAGCGATGCTTTAAGTCGTTACGACATTCACGATATTCACGTGTCGTTGCGGCTTTTAAGACGCGAAGCGTTAAAGCTGTCACACCCAATATCAGGTACCAGCCAGCGGATGGCGGTCAGTCGCGAGGTATCTCGACAGAGGCTGGCCAGCGAAGGCGTGGTTGAACATTAATCAAACCGAGCCGGCATAGCGAGCGGCGGCAATTTGCCGATAGACAATCCTCGCGTGGTCACCGCGCGTGCCAGATCAGAATCTCGAAGATGCCTTCTGGCCTTAACGTTTCGCGGTAGGCGTAGGCGTTGTTGTTCAGGACGCGATAAAGCGGCCGGGGCTGGCGATCTATGATCATCAGCAACTGTTCGCCGGGCTTGAGCATATCCAGCGCGCCGAGCACGCGCTCCATCGGTTCGGGCGGCTCCAGGCCGCGTACGTCGAGCATGATCGGTGTGCCCATTGGAGTCTTCTCTTGGGGGTTTCTCTTGGCTTGGTGATTTGGATTGTTTTGATCGCCGGCTCCGGCGTCCTCGATCTGCGTCAACGATGCGCGCGCGAGGCCCCAGTGGTCCGGTGCGCCGCGGTCACCAACGCGACCAGCAGCAATGCGGCGATCAGATTGTGGGTCAGCACGACGGCGAGCGGGTGATCGAAGCGGGTCGAAATCGATCCAGTCAATGCCTGCGCGATCGCCAATGTCAGGGCGGCGATGCCGACACGGCGGCCGCCTTGGCGTGCGGCGGGGTGCAGCGCCAACGTGGCGGTCAGCAACAACACCAGCAGGCCGGATGCCAAATGCGCGGAAGCCAGCCATTCGCCGCCTGCTTCGCGAACGGCGGTTACCGCGTGAGTACTGCTGACCAGCGCACCCAGTGCCACGCACGCGAGTGCCATTACCAGCGCAGCGCCCGCCACGGGGGCGAGACGTTCGGCATCGCGCCCGGAAACTTGCGCCCGCGAGGTGCGCAGCCGCATCCAGTGCAACAGCGCCAGCAGGGTCATGCCGCCGAGCAAATTGCCGAGCGTGACCAGTGGCGCCTGCGAAGTTCTCGACCAGCGGCCGAGCACCGCCAGAAATACGGTGAGGACAACCAAAGCAGCAGACAGTGCGATGTCGAACCGTATTCGTGGCCGTTGCACCGAGGACAGATAGGCGATCAGCAGCACCAGCGCGCCGGCGATGGACGCGCTTAGTCGGTGTATAAGGCGCGCCGCCCTTTCCGCGGCCGGCTGCACGCGTGCCGGATCCTCACCGGTAAGCCGCTGCGCGCAGGTTGGCCAGTCGGGACAGTTCAGCCGGACCGATGCCTGGCGCAGATAGGCGCTGCTGCACACGATCACCAGTACCAGAATAACCGCCGCGTTCGCAGCGTGATGCAGCCAGTGACGCGGTGTGTCCTGCGCTTCGGTCGAACTCATATGGCGGTTGGAGTGTGCATTCGGCAAAAAAGCGGAATCGGTTGTCTATATAGGCGAAATCGCGCATCGGTTCAATCGCGGGCAATGATTCCTTGATGGACATCAAGGCTGATTCTGCATCGCCATCCCTATATTGGAGCCGTGTTCACGCAGGGGGGACAAGGCAATGAGCGATTACCTGGTGGTGTTTTTGACTCGGTGCATTGTGATCGTCGCGGCCAGCACGGTGCTGGTGCTGGCATTGATGGATGCCGGAACGGCAGGCGAGTCCGCCAGCGCCTGCGCGAGCAACGCGGAGCACTATGGCCAGGTGAACTGGTTGCAGACTGCGGTGCGTCCTCTGGCTGCGCTTGCCGGTTTCTGCGATTAGCGATATTCGTCGCTCAGGCGCTACGCAGTTCATGCCCGGTCCAGAGGGCAGCGGTCAGCAACATCACCGCGCCGCCTTGATGCGCGGCGGCGAGCGGCACCGGCACTGC
>JAYVMZ010000348.1:0-3012 GCA_043758735.1 Betaproteobacteria bacterium | reverse complement strand
ACGCTTCCTTCCACGTCTACTGATCGCGCATGTCCAACAGACTATCCCCCGTTTTCACGCAAGTCGGCCGAATCATCCTCGGCAAGGAACAACAGATTCGCCTGACCGTCGCCTGCATGCTCGCACGCGGACATTTACTGATTGAGGACTTGCCGGGCATGGGCAAGACCACCCTGGCTCACGCACTGGCAAGAACGCTGGGCCTGGATTTCCAGCGCATCCAGTTTACGAGCGACTTGCTGCCGGCCGACATCCTCGGCGTGTCCGTATTCGACCGCGACAGCTCGTCGTTCAAGTTCCACCCCGGTCCGGTGTTTTCCCAAGTCATTCTCGCCGACGAAGTGAACCGGGCGACACCGAAGGCGCAGAGCGCGCTGCTCGAAGCAATGGAAGAACACCAGGTCACCACCGAGGGCGCCACCCGTCCGCTTCCGGAGCCCTTCTTCGTCATAGCCACCCAGAATCCCTCCCATCAGGTCGGTACCTTCCCATTGCCGGAATCCCAGCTCGACCGTTTCCTGATGCGCATTCACCTGGGCTATCCGGACGCCGCGGCCGAACGCGCCCTGCTTGAAAGCCGCGAGCGCCGCGACATGATTTCCAATCTGACCCCGGTCATCACCACGCCCGACCTGCTAGATCTGCAATTGCAGGTCAGGGAGGTTTTTACCGCGCCGGCACTGCTCGACTATGTGCAGGCGCTCATCCGCTATACGAGGCAATCCTCCGATTTTGTCAACGGGCTGTCGCCGCGCGCAGGGCTTGCGGTGCTCAATGCTGCGCGTGCCTGGGCATTCATGGATGATCGCGATGAGATCGTCCCGGAAGATGTCCAGGCCGTATTGCCGAGTGTGGCAGGACATCGTCTGTATCCGGTCACCGGTTATCCGTCGCTCGGCAGCGGCCAGCTCGCGGAACGTTTGATCGCGGACGTGCCTATCCCTTGAACTCGAGGATCGCAGCGTGAGCAATGAAGCGGGCCGCGCAGCATTGATCGAAACACCGCGGCCGCCATCGCATTTCCCGACCGTTGCACTGCCGTCGCTGCGTGAGCGTGTAGGCGATTGGATTTTTCCACCCAAGGGCCCCGAGATCGGCCCGGTTGTTCTCGGCCAACGCCGGGTCTACATTCTTCCCACAGGTGGCGGACTGATGTATGCGGCCACCGTCCTGCTGATGCTCATCGGCTCCATCAATTACAACCTCAGCCTGGGCTACGTTCTGGTGTTTCTGCTGGCTGGGAATGGCATGGTGTCGATGCTGCATACCTGGCGCAATCTGGCGCGAATCTCTTTGCATCCCGGCAAGACGTCGCCGGTATTTGCCGGTGGAGTGGCCGGCTTTCGCATCCGCGTTGAAAACGCCGGTTCCGTGCCACGAATGAGTCTTGCCGTCCAGCTTTCCGGCCAGCAACCGGAATACTTCGACGTGGCGGCCTTCAGCGCGCTGGACGTCATGGCAAAACTGCCCGCGACGATGCGCGGCTTTCTGTATCCCGGGCGTTTCCGCATTTTCACGACCTATCCGCTCGGCCTGTTTTACGCGTGGGCCCTTGTCGATCTCGACATGCATTGTCTGGTTTACCCGAAACCCGAGGCCGGAAATGTCCCCTTGCCCCCGGCGCAGGCCGCGGGCGGTGAAGGCCCCGCAACCGGTTTCGGGGAAGACGACTTTGCCGGTCTGCGCACTTTCCAGCCCAGTGATTCACCACGGCGCATCGCGTGGAAGGCATTTGCCCGCAATGAATTATTCTTGTCCAAGCAGTTTTCCGGCAGCGCGGCCGCGGAGCTGTGGCTGGATTTTGCCGACATCCCGAATGCGCTCGGCACGGAAGCAAAGCTGTCGAGACTGGCCAGATGGCTGATCGAATCGGAGGCGGCCGGACTCCGCTACGGGTTGCGCCTGCCCGGAATCACGCACGATCCGGATTCGGGTGCGCTTCACCGTGATCGATGCCTTCAGGCCCTGGCGTTGTTCAGGCAATGACTGTGCGCGATCTGAGCCTCTCGAATCTGTCTGCGATCCTGATCTCGCTGGCCATGGTGATTGCACCGCACGCCGTGCATCTGCCTACGTGGATACCGGCGCTGGTGGCAGTCGTGCTGCTGGCACGCTTCTATCTCGGGTGGCGGCATCGAAGGCTGCCGAATAAATTCCTGCTGTTCGCTTTAGCCCTGGCCGGTGTTGCCGGGATTGCGCTGTCCTATCGAACGCTCTACGGTCGCGACGTCGGCGTGGCGATGCTGACAGTCATGATGGCGCTCAAAGTCATGGAGATGACCAGGCCGCGCGATACGATGGTTGTCGTCCTGCTGGCTTATTTCCTCGTCGTAACCAATTTCTTCTACTCGCAGTCGATCCCGACTGCGCTGTACATGCTACTGGTCGTCTGGGTGATAACAGCGACGATGATCGGCCTGCAGTATCAGGCCGGGAAGCCGCGGTTGCGTGCGGTGCTGCGCCATGCGGCAATGATGATTCTGCAAGGCGTTCCGATCATGCTCGCGCTGTTCCTGCTTTTTCCGCGGGTGCAGGGGCCGCTTTGGGGACTGCCGCAAATCAACTATTCGGCGAAAAGCGGATTGTCCGACAGCATGTCGCCGGGCGATGTGAGTTCGCTGAGCCTGTCCGATGACGTCGCGTTTAGGGCCTTGTTCGAAAATCAGCCGGATAAGCCGGCACAACTCTATTGGCGTGGACCGGTTTTGTGGAACTACGACGGCCGCACGTGGCGCGCCGGCATGAACCTGACCGCGGCGGGCTCGAAAGCGGAAAACCTCGGCGCGCCTCTGCGCTATACCATCACAATGGAATCGCACGACCGGTATTGGCTGTTTGCGGTCGATGTGCCGATGATCGCGCCCGAGGGCGCCTATATCACTACCGACTACCAGTTGTTGTCGCGGCGCATCGTGCACGAACGACTGCGCTACGTCATGCAGTCTTCGCCGCTGTATCGCATCGGAATCGATGAATCGCCCGGTACCTTGCGCTTTGCGAGGCGCCTGCCGC
>JAYVMZ010000347.1:0-2734 GCA_043758735.1 Betaproteobacteria bacterium | reverse complement strand
TACAATTCTCTTCAAAACCATTCTTAACCGATCGAAGAAAGCCGCTTGACCAGACCAAATCCTCGCCCGCTCAGACTCAAACCTCGATTGGAATGTACTCGCCTGCCGCCGTTGCCGGATCGTATTGAGCGTTCCATAATTGATGACAGGTGGAAAATGCTCAATCCCTCACCCCGGCCCTCTCCCAAAGGGAGACGGCGAGGATTGCTCTAATTCCCCGACGTGAATTGGGGAAAAATCAATGAATCGCGGCTTGAACGGGTCTTTTTCGTTCTGTGCGCGAGCGCACAGAACGCGCGGGCAATTGCGCGGATAATAATGCGGCTCGCATCCGGTCGCGAGAATGCCTGAATTAAAAACCGGTACCTGAAAGGATAAATACGCCATGCTCTACACCATTGCCGTCGTTCTTCTCATCCTCTGGCTTCTGGGACTCGTGAGCTCGGTGACCATCGGGGGATTCATCCACGTTCTCCTGGTGATCGCCATCGTGATCATCCTGCTCAGAGTGATCAGTGGGCGCAAGCCGCTCTGATCCGCGGGGAAAGCGTCCAGGCTGCACGACATGATTGAGCGTTGCATAATTGATGACGGATGGAAAACGCTCAATCCCTCACCTCGACCCTCTAACGGGGTACTCCGGGCTTCGCCAGGGTATCCCAAAGGGAGAGGGCGAGGATCGATCTCATTCACCGACGTGAATTAGGGAAAGATCAATAATTGAACTGAGGAACACAGCAGCCTGGGCGTAATTGCCTGAGGGACGGAAAAGTCCGCATTCCTGCCATCGCCGGGGTGCGGACTTTTTTTGTACTAGACTTCGGCTCTGCGAGTCCCGTCTTCCAACAACTCGAATATCCAAATGGACGCCAAAGCCCTTTTCGCCCACCTGCGCCAGTTCGACACCCCGACCATCGCCAACGCTCTGGAGATCGCGCAGGGTAAACGCGCCCTTGACGGCTTCACCCGGCAACCCTACCTGACCGCCTTCCCGAAGCTGCCGGCCATCGTCGGCTTCGCCAGAACGGCGGCCATCCGCTGCTCGACACCGTACGATCCCGCCGTGCGCAGGAAGAACCAGATCGCCTACTACGAACATGTGGCGAAGGGCGGGCAGCCGACGATTGCAGTCATCCAGGACATCGACAGCCAGCCCGGACTCGGCGCCTTCTGGGGAGAGGTTAATACCCACGTGCATTGGGGTTTGGGTTGCGTCGGAACGCTGACCAACGGATCGATGCGCGACCTCGATGCCATGCAGCCGCAGTTTCAATGTTTCGCTGCGACGCTCTCGCCCAGCCACGCCTGGGTCCAGGTCGTCGAAATCGGCAAGCCCGTGAAAGTGCTCGGCCTCGCGGTAACCAACAACGATATCGTGCACGCCGACCGCCACGGCGCCATCCTTATCCCGCACGATGTACTGGAAAAACTGCCGGCCGCGATCGACCTGATGGCCCGAAAGGAGAAAGTCATCCTCGACGCGGCGAAGAAATCGGGCTTCGGCGTCGCCGCACTGAAGGAAGCCTTCGCCGCTTCCGATCAAATCAAATAACTCAAGAAGGATTCACCACAGAGGCACAGAGGAAAAATTCCGGGTGAAGGACTGCGGATGGCTTTTCGTAAAACTATGCGGGCCTCCACGGTATTCATCATCGCCAAAAAACATCCCGCTCCGAACCTTTTCTCATGTTGCCCTTCCTCTGTGCTCTGTGTGCCCCTGTGGTGACAATCGTTTTTAGTGAGCACCGCTACTGGAGAAACTTGCCCTTGACGTCGTCGCGGGAGAGCAGCTTGATCGGCACGGGCTTGGCGTGCCAGATCTGTTCGGCGTATTCCCGGATGGTGCGGTCGGAGGAGAATTTTCCGGAGCGGGCGGTGTTGAGGATGGACATCTGCGACCAGCGCTCGCGGTCAGCGTAGGCCAGTCCCGCTTCATGCTGGCATTCGACGTAAGAGCGGAAATCGGCAAGCACGAGGTAGGGATCGTGCAGCAGCAGGTTGTCGACCAGTGGGCGGAACAGTTCCACATCGCCGCGCGAGAAGAACCCGGTGCGGATCAGGTCGATGACTTCGCGCAATTCGGCATCAGACTCGTAACGCTCCATCGGCCGGTAGCCGTTTGCCCATAGTTGCGCCACTTCCGGGGTGGTCAGCCCGAACAGGAAGAAATTCCCGGCACCGACTTCTTCCCGGATTTCGATGTTGGCGCCGTCCAGCGTGCCGATGGTCAGCGCGCCGTTCATCTGGAATTTCATGTTGCCGGTGCTGGATGCTTCCTTGCCGGCCGTGGAAATCTGCTCCGACAGGTCCGCCGCCGGATAGACGCGCTGGCCGCTGCTGACATTGAAGTTCGGCAGGAACACCACGCGCATGTGGTCTCGCACCGCCGGATCGCGGTTCAGCACGTCGCCCACCGCATTGATCAGGCGGATGATCAGCTTGGCCATGAAATAGCCGGGTGCCGCCTTGCCGCCGAAGATGAAGGTACGCGGCGGCTCGTCGCCGGCCCGCCTGGTCTTGAATCTCAGGTAATGCGCGATGACGTTCAGCACGTTCAGGTGCTGGCGCTTGTACTCGTGGATGCGCTTGACCTGCACGTCGAACATCGAATCGGGATCGACCACGATTCCAGTCTTGCCCTGCACCAGCGTGGCAAACTGGCGTTTGTTGTCGTGCTTGATGTCATGCCATGAGGCGCGAAACGCATTGTCCCCGACGAGGCGTTCGAGTTTGC